>JAFUWR010000354.1 GCA_017471125.1 Clostridia bacterium
GTCCACGGAGATCCAGTCGCCCTCCTTGAAGGTGCGGCCGCCCAGGTCGAAGGTCTTGTCGTCGTGCATCTTGATCTCGGAGCAGCCGGAGACGCAGCAGGTGCCCATGCCGCGGGCCACGACGGCCGCGTGGCTGGTCATGCCGCCGCGCACGGTCAGGATGCCCTGGGAGGCCACCATGCCCTCGATGTCCTCGGGGCTGGTCTCCAGGCGGACGAGCACCACGCGGTGGCCGTGCTCGGCCCAGCGCTTGGCGTCCTCAGCGGAGAACACCACCTGGCCGCAGGCCGCGCCGGGAGAGGCCGCCAGGCCTTCGCCGATGGGGGTGGCCGCCTTGAGGGCCTTGGGGTCGAACATCGGGTGGAGCAGGCTGTCGAGCTGCTTGGGCTCCACGCGCATCACGGCCTCCTCCTCGGTGATCATGCCCTCGTCCACCAGGTCGACGGCGATCTTCAGGGCGGCGGCGGCGGTGCGCTTGCCGTTGCGGGTCTGGAGCATGTAGAGCTTGCCATTCTCGATGGTGTACTCCATGTCCTGCATGTCCTTGTAGTGCTTCTCCAGGTTGTCGGCGATGGTCTTGAACTGCTCGTACACCTCGGGCATGTCCTCCTTCAGCTGGTCGATCTTGTTGGGGGTGCGGATGCCGGCCACGACGTCCTCGCCCTGGGCGTTGATCAGGTACTCGCCGAACAGCTTCTTCTCGCCGGTGGCGGGGTTGCGGGTGAACGCCACGCCGGTGCCGGAGCGGTTGTTCAGGTTGCCGAACACCATGGGCATGACGTTGACGGCGGTGCCCCAGGAGTAGGGGATGTCGTTCATGCGGCGATAGACGTTGGCGCGGGGGTTGTCCCAGGAGCGGAACACCGCCTTCACGGCCTCCATCATCTGCTGATAGGGATCGGAGGGGAAGTCCTCGCCCTTCTGCTCCTTATAGTACGCCTTGAACCGGGCGACGAGCTCCTTCATGTCGTCCACGTCCAGGTCGATGTCGTTGGTGACGCCCTTCTTCTCCTTCACCTCGTCGATGATGACCTCGAAGGTCTTCTTCGGGATCTCCATGACGACGTCGGAGAACATCTGGATGAAGCGGCGATAGGAGTCGTACACGAAGCGCTCGAACTTGGGATCGGGGTTGCCGGCGATCAGGCCCGCGGCTACCTCGTCGTTGATGCCCAGGTTCAAAATCGTGTCCATCATGCCCGGCATGGAGGCCCGGGCGCCGGAGCGCACGGACACCAGCAGCGGGTTCTTGGTGTCGCCGAACTTCTTCTCGTTGATCTTCTCGATGGTCTTTAAGGCCTCGTCGATCTGAGCCTGGATGTCCGCGCCGATGGTGCGGCCGTCCTCATAGTAGCGGGTGCAGGCCTCGGTGGTCACCGTGAAGCCCTGGGGCACGGGCATGCCCAGCGCGGTCATCTCCGCCAGGTTGGCGCCCTTGCCGCCCAGCAGGTTCCTCATGCCCGCGTTGCCCTCGCTGAAAAGGTATACATACTTCTGCATGACAATCCCTTCCTCCTGATAGATATAGTAGGTATAAAAAGAGCAAGTTTACCTAAGCACTTCATTATACAATTGCCAGGAAATGTTACGCAAGCAATTCTTCGTTAATTATGGTGAAGTAAAATCACATACGCCTCTTTTCGCGCGATTTACGCTTTTTCGGTTGACGAAACGGGGCGAAGGGGGCTATAATAGGAGCATATTGGGGGAATAGGGGTAAGGAAGCAGCATGGCGCACGTGATCACGTCGGTGGATCCCCGCAGTCCCGCGGCGCGGGCGGGCATACGGGCGGGGGATGTGCTGTTGCGCGTCGACGGCGAGCCGGTGATCGACTTCATCGACTACCAGGCGCTGACGGCCCGCCGCCGCCTGACGCTGCGCGTCAAGCGCGGGGACGAGGCCCTGGACATCCATGTGGCGAAGGGGGAGTACGCCCCGGTGGGGCTGAACTTCGAGCGGCCCATGATGTCGGGGACGCGGCTGTGCTGCAACAAGTGCCTGTTCTGCTTCGTGGACCAGTTGCCCGGCGACGCCCGGGAGACCATGCGCGTGAAGGACGACGACTGGCGCATGAGCTTGGTGATGGGCAGCTACGTGACGCTGACCAACGTGTCCGACCGGGAGCTGGAGCGCATCGTCGCGCGGCACGCCTCGCCCTTATACATCTCTGTGCACTGCACCGACCCGGAGCTGCGGACCCGGGTGCTGGGCACGCCCCGGGCGGCGCGGCTGATGCGGCAGTTGAAGATACTGTCCGACGGGGGGATCTCCTTCCACTGCCAGTGCGTGCTGTGCCCGGGCATCAACGACGGCCCGGCGCTGGAGCGCACCATCGAGGAGCTCTCAGACATCCCCGGCGCGCGGTCGCTGGCGCTGGTGCCGGTGGGACTGACCGGCCACCGCGAGGGCCTCTACGACCTGCACCCCTACACCCGCGACGAGGCCCGGGGCGTGATCGAGATCGCGGAGAGGTGGCGGGAGAAGCTGCTCACAAAGCGCGGCACGCGGTTCGTGTTCCCGTCGGACGAACTGTACCTGAAGGCCGACTGGCCCATCCCGCCCGACGAGGCTTACGAGGGCTACGAGCAGATCGACGACGGCGTGGGGCTGCTGCGGCTGCTGGACACCGAGTACATCGAGGCCTGGGAGGACACCGGCGATGCGGTCACGACCTCGGACAACGCCGTCCGCCTGGCCATCGCCTGCGGCAAGTCCGCCGAGGCGTTCATCCGGGACATGCTGGCACGCTATCCCGTGGCCGGGGCGCAGATCGACGTCTACGGCCTGGAGAACACCTGGTTCGGGCCCACTGTCACCGTGTCCGGCCTCATCACCGGCGGCGACCTGATGGGCCAGATGAAAGACGTGCCCTGCGACGCGATCATGATCACGTCCGTCATGCTCAAGGAAAACGACGACAAGTTCCTCGACGATACCACCCTGCCCCAGGTCATGGCGGCGCTCGGCAAGCCCGTCGTGCCCGTGGGACGCAGGGGAGAGGACCTGCTGGAGACGATATTGAAGCTCAGGGATGAGAGCCGGAGGTAAACATATGTCCAAACCATTAGTCGCCATCGTCGGCCGCCCGAACGTGGGCAAATCGACGTTCTTCAACCAGATGGTGGGCAAGCGCATCGCCATCGTGGAGGACACGCCGGGCGTGACCCGGGACCGGGTCTATGCCGACTGCGAATGGCAGAACTATAAATTCACGCTCATCGACACCGGCGGCATCGACCCGAATTCGGACGATCCGCTGCTTAGCCAGATGCGCCGCCAGGCGGAGATCGCCATCGAGACCTGCGACGTGATCCTGTTCTTCGTGGACGGCCGCGCGGGCCTGACCGCGGACGACGAGGACGTGGCGGACATGCTCAGGCGCTCGGGCAAGCCGGTGATGCTGGTGGTGAACAAGATCGACAACCCGAAGCAGTTGGACGACGTGTACGAGTTCTACAACCTGGGCATCGGCGACCCCATCGGCGTGAGCTCGGTGAACCTGCTGAACTTCGGCGACCTGCTCGAGGAGCTGTGCAGGCAGTTCCCCGACCCGGACGAGGCGGACGAGGACATCGGCGCGATACAGATCGCCGTGGTGGGCAAGCCCAACGTGGGCAAGTCCAGCCTGGTCAACCGCATCCTGGGCGAGGATCGGGTGATGGTGTCCGACATCGCGGGCACCACCCGCGACGCCATCGACACCCGGTTCACCGACGACGGACAGGACTTCGTCATCATCGACACCGCGGGCATCCGCCGCAAGCGGGCCATCGAGTACCAGTCGCTGGAGCGCTACTCCATCGTCCGCGCCCTGGCGGCCATCGACCGCTGCGACGTGGCGCTGCTGCTCATCGACGCCACCCAGGGCATCACCGAGCAGGACAGCAAGATCGCGGGCTACGTGGACGAAAAGGGCAAGGCCGCCATCATCGTGGTGAACAAGTGGGATGCCGTGGAGAAGGACACCAAGACCATGGACAAGTTCGTCAAGGACATCCGCGAGGGGCTCAAGTTCATGGCCTACGCGCCGGTGCTGTTCATCTCGGCGATGACCGGCCAGCGGGTGAACAAGGTGCTGGAGGCCGTGCGCGACGCCTACGGCCAGGCCACCAAGCGGGTGACCACCGGCCTGCTCAACGACATCCTCACCGACGCCCAGGCCGCGCTGCAGCCCCCGGCCACCTCCGGCCGCAGGCTCCGCATCTACTACGCCACCCAGCAGGCCGTGCAGCCGCCCACCTTCGTCATGTTCATCAACGACGAGAGCCTCATGCACTTCTCCTATGAGCGCTACCTCGAGGGCCAGTTCCGCAAGGCGTTCGGGTTCGAGGGCACGCCGATCAGGTTTATCCTTCGGGAAAAGAAAAAAGAGAATTGAGTGAAGAACCATGTCGATCCTAAAATACATCGCCATCGCCATCATCGGCTACCTGCTGGGGAACATCTCGGGCGGGCTGCTGATCGCGCGGTGCTTCGGCGTCAGCGACATCCGCAAGCACGGCAGCGGCAACTCGGGCACGACCAACGTGCTTCGGACGGTGGGCTGGCTGCCCAGCGTGCTGACGCTGGTGTGCGACTGCTTGAAGGGCTACGTGGCCTGCCTGATCGGCAAGGCCCTGGGCGGCGACCTGGGCATGGTGCTGGGCGGCTTCTGCGCGGTGCTGGGCCACGATTTCCCGGTGTTCATGGGCTTCAAGGGCGGCAAGGGCATCGCCACGTCGCTGGCGCTCATCATCGCCATCAACCCGTGGCTGGCGCTGGCCGAGCTGCTGACGGAGATCGTGGTGGTGGCTCTCACCCGCTACATGTCCGTGGCGTCGCTGATCACCGCCGTGGCCTTCCCGGTGTTCACCGCCATCCTCTGCCGGGGCCATAAGAGCTACGGCATATTCGTGCTGTTTTCCTGCATGGCCGCGGCGCTGGCGCTGTTCCAGCATCGCGGCAACATCCAGCGCCTCCTGCGGGGCGAGGAGAACCGGCTGGACTTCGCGAAGATCACAAAAATTTCTGAAAAAGTCATGGCGCGGAAGCGCGGAAAAAGGGAATAGGGATTAGGGAATAGGGATTAGATGGGTCACGGCATATGGAATGGCTTCTGTTCGGGGTTTTTTTATAATCGCGGCAGCCACTATTTCTAATCCCTAATCCCTATTCCCTAATCCCTCCAAATATCAATTTGTCTTACCATCGCAATAAAACATAGAAAGGAACGATCCCCATGAGCAAGAAATACCTGATCGGTCTGGACATCGGCACCTCCGGCGCGAAGTGCATCCTCGTGGACGACGCGGGCGCGGTCATCGCCTCCTCCACCCAGGAATACCCGCTCTACACCCCGAAGCCCGGCTGGGCGGAGCAGGACCCCGAGGACTGGTGGCAGGCCTGCGTGCGCGGCCTGAAGGTCATCCTGCCCAAGTCCGGCGTGGACCTCAAGGACATCGCGGGCGTCAGCTATTCCGGCCAGATGCACGGCCTTGTGGCGCTGGACGCGGAGAACAACGTCATCCGCCCCGCCATCCTGTGGTGCGACCAGCGCACCCAGGCCCAGTGCGACTGGATCACCGAGAAGGCGGGCGGTCTCGAGGGGCTGCTGACCTACACCAACAACCAGATGCTCACCGGCTACACCGGCGGCAAGATCCTGTGGCTCAGGGACGAGGAGCCGGACAACTTCAAGAAGATGAAGCTGTTCGTGTGCCCGAAGGACTACATCCGCTACCGCATGACCGGCACGCTGGGCATCGACATGTCCGACGCCTCCGGCACCGGCTTCTTCGACGTGCGCAACCGTAAGTGGTCAGACGGCCTGATCGCGCTGGCGGGGCTTAACAAGGCCATCTTCCCCGAGGCCCACGAGTCCACCGAGCTGGCGGGCACGGTCACCGCGGCGGCGGCGAAGGAGACCGGCCTGCCCGAGGGCCTGAACTGCTACTACGGCGGCGGCGACGCCATCATCCAGACCACCGGCGGCGGCATGGTCAAGCCCGGCACCCTGGGCGTGGTCATCGGCACCGCGGGCAACGTGGCGATGGCGCTGGACAAGTACGAGGACAACCCCAACGGCGCGCTCCAGCTCTTCTGCGGCAACGAGCCTGGAAGCTGGATGGCCCTGGGCGTGACCCTGACCGCCGGCGGCGCGTACCGCTGGTATCGCGACGAGCTGTGCAAGTACGAGGCCGACGTGGCCAAGGCCGAGGGCGGCAACGTCTACGACGTGATGGGCAAGTCCGCGGAGCAGTCCGTGCCCGGGGCCCACGGCGTGGTGTTCACCCCATACCTGACCGGCGAGCGCTGCCCCTACCCGGACCCCAACTGCCGCGCGTCCTTCTACGGCCTGACCCTGGGCGCGACCAAGGCCGACATCACCCGCGCCGTCATGGAGGGCGTGACCTATTCCCTCCGGCAGCTCGTGGACATCATGGGCGGCTTCGCCAAGAATGAGAAGGTCTACACCTCCGGCGGCGGCAGCGCCTCCGCGCTGTGGCGCCAGATGCAGGCCGACATCTTCGACCTGCCCGTCTACACCATGTCCGCGGCCAGCGAGGGCGGCGCCTATGGCGCGATCATGGTGGCCGGCGTCGGCGCGGGCATCTGGAAGGACCTCAAGGAGGCCGCGGAGATCATCAAGGCCGAGACCGAGACCCTGCCCGACCCCGCCAACCAGCCCGCCTACGAGAGCACCTACGAGATCTACGGCAAGCTCTACCACGCCCTCAAGCCCGTGTACGATCTGAGCGCCGCTAAGGGCTATTAATAGGAAACGCCTGCGATGGGGACGCCGACGGCGTCCCCTTTTTTGCGCATATATGAATTTTCACCCGAACTTTTGACATGGAAATTTGACAATATTTCGATTTTTTCAGGGTTGCTTTTTGAAAGGTCATCGACTATAATATAAAATTGTATTATTGCCCCGTCTATGGTTATAGGATGATGGGGCAGGATACGACGGGGAGGCACGCGCATGCGACCGACGATCATGAACATCTCCACCGAGGCCATCGCCCACAACGCCATGCTGTTCCGGGAAAAGATACCGTCCCGGGTGAAGCTGATGTACGTGGTGAAGGCCGACGCCTACGGCCACGACGCCGTCAGGACGGCGAAGCGGCTGCTGTCCGCGGGCGCGGACGCCTTTTGCGTGGCCATCGTGGAGGAGGCCGAGCAGCTTCGCGCGGCGGGCATCGACCTACCGATACTGATCCTCGGCGGGGCGGGGGAGGAGTCCCTGCGCCAGGCGGTGCGCTGCGGCGCGTCCCAGGCGGTGTACACGCCGCGGATGCTGGACGTGATGCAGGACGAGGCCGTCCGCTGCGGCAGGCCCGCCAAGGCCCACCTGAAGATCGACACCGGCATGAGCCGGGTGGGGGTGCGCGACCCGGAGGACCTGAGCGCCATGCTGGCCTACTGGCGGCGGTGCCCGGATGTCACGATGGAAGGAACGTTCACCCACTTCTGCGTGGCCGACACTGACCCGGAATACACGAACGTCCAGAAGCGGCGCTTCGAC
Organism: Clostridia bacterium; assembly: GCA_017471125.1. GTDB lineage: Bacteria > Bacillota > Clostridia > Christensenellales > Aristaeellaceae > UBA2862. The sequence continues at coordinate 7,512 of JAFUWR010000354.1, forward strand.
GCGGCGCTGGAGGCCATCCGCGCGGCGGGGCACAGGCCCGTCGCCCACGCGGCGGCCACGTCCGCGATGCTGGACCCGGCGCTCCAGTACGACATGGTGCGGCCCGGTATCGGGCTGTACGGCACCGGCGTGCCGTCCCTCGAGGGACAGTTGCAGTACGCCCAGCGGCTGACCACCCGGCCCATACGCCTCCAGCGCATCGCGGCGGGGGACACGGTGGGCTACGGCAGGACCTTCACCGCCCAGCGCGAGTCCATCATCATGACCCTGCCCATCGGCTACGGCGACGGCTACCCGCGCCTGCTGTCCAACCGGGCCAGCGTGCTGGTGTGCGGCAAGCGCGCGCCGCTGGTGGGCCGCGTTTGCATGGACATGATCATGGCCGATGTCACCGACATCCCCGAGGTGTCCATGGACGACGAGGTGGTGCTCATGGGGGCCCAGGGCGCGGAGCGCATCACCCCCGACGAGCTGGCGGAGTTCGCCGAGACGATCCCCTATGAGATCATGCTGGGCTTCTCGGCGAGAGTGCGACGAAACGTGGAGGTTTGAGCATGGGTGTGCGCGGCTTATGGCAGGTGAGTGCGTCGGCGCTGGCGGTGCTGATCGTGGTGAACCTGCTGCTGGCGGGCCTGAACGACACGGCGTGGCTGGTCATCGGCATGGTGGCGCTGGCGGGGTCGCTGTACTTCTGCTATCGGCAGGGCGCGGCGCTCGGCCACGGGGCCTGCGGCGTGTCCAGTACCGTGGAGTCCGCCCGGAAGGCGGGGGAGGCGGTGTACGCCCAGCTGGACAGGAAGTATCTCGCCCAGGCCTGGAGCGTCCAGACCGGCGTGCGCGGCCTGCTGGCGGGGGCGCTGATCCCCTACGCGGTGGGCGGCGTCTACATCATACTGTCGCTGCTGTGGGCGAGCCATCCCGGGCTCAGGGGGGCGGTCACCGCCTTCCGCGTCCCGGCGTGGCTGCTGTCGCTGCCGTACTGGCCCTTCATCATGGGGCGGCACGCGGACTTCATCGCCCTGACCCCGGACATCGCGGCCATGCTGCTCATCACCCCGTTCATACTGCCGGGGGCGGTGTTCGCGGGCTATATGCGGGGGCCGCGGCTGTGGGCGCGGACCGAGGACGCCATGAAGCAGGGCCGCCGCAGGGCCAAGGCCCGGGCCCGGGTGGGCAAGAAAATGGCCCCGAAGCTCGAAAAACCGGAAATTTGATATTTTTTTGAAAAAAACCTTTGCAAATACAGCGGAAATATGATATAATCAGTACGATATCATAGGTGAAACCATGCGCATCATATCGGGAGAGGCCAGGGGACGCACGCTGTTCGCCCCCCAGGGCCAGGAGACGCGCCCCACGTCGGACAAGATTCGGGGCTCGGTGTTCAACATCATCGGCTCCCGGGTGATCGACGCGCGGGTGCTGGATCTGTTCGGCGGCACGGGGGCGCTGGCGCTGGAGGCGTTGAGCCGGGGCGCGGCGTTCGCGGTGATCGCGGACAGCAGTCGGCAGGCCATGCAGGCCATCGAGCGCAACACGCGAAACGTGTTGAAAGATGATTTCGAGGCGCGCGTCAGGCTCGTTCGCGCGGACTACCGCGCCGCCGTCGAGCGCTGCGATGCGCCCTTCGACCTCGTATTCCTCGACCCGCCCTACCGCATGGCCGAGGCCTACGGGGACGCGCTGGCCCGGCTGGACGCGCGGGGACTGCTGTCTCCGAAGTGTCTGATCGTGCTGGAGCGGCGGGAGAGCGCGGACATCGCGCTGCCGGAGCGCTTCGAGCGCTATGATACGCGCCACTACGGGGAGACCGCGGTGGAATTCGTCAGGACATTACCAGTGCCGTGAGACAGGCGCTGTCGATAACGGGCATGAACGCCGGTACAGCCGGCAAGACTAAGCTGCATGCGGCCCCGTCGGATGCGGAAAGGAAGGACACAACGTATGGATCGCGATCAGGATAGGTTCTACGAGGACGAGGAAGTTGATTCCCGGGATGACCTTCAGCAAGCGCAGCACGAGGAAGATATCGACGATATGCGGTACTTCCTGGAACTGCTCAAGCACATCCGCGCCGCCATCAGCGCGGGCACGAGCATCCCGCTGTCCGGCAAGAAGATCATCGACGCCGACAAGTGCCTGATGATCATCGACGATATGGAAAAGAACCTGCCGGACGCGGTGCAGTATGGCTTACAGATGTACTCCGAGCGCGACCGCATCATGAACGAGGCCGAGACCCGCGCCATGAACCGGGTCAGTTCCGCCGAGATGCGCGTCAACGCCGCCCTGGAGAAGGCCCGCGAGGACGCCGAGCAGCGCGTGCTCGAGGCCGAGAACGAGGCCCGGTCCATCCTGGAGGACGCCCAGGAGCGCGCCGACCACATGATCGACGAGTCCGAGATCATGCGCCAGGCCCGGGAGGAGGCCCGCATCATCAAAAACGACGCCCGCGTGGAGGCCAGCGAGATGCGCTTAAAGGCCCAGCACGACGCCTACCAGCTCCTCTCCGGCGTCGAGGAGCAGTTGAACGAAGCCTGTAAAAACATTCGCCGCCGCCGCACCGACCTGGGCGACGAGGCCGAATGAGGGGATTGCAAAAGTCCGCGCGGGACATGTGTGCCGCGCGGATCATTTTATGCGAGTTATAGAAAAAATCTATAATATGACATATGTTTCATGTATTGGACAAATAACACCGCCGGTGGTACAATAGCACTCGGTCGGGGGAGGGCGCGGCCTTCCCCCGGGAAAAGCGCTTTACAGGAGGTAAAACCATGAATATCCGCAAAATACTGGCCGCTCTGCTGGCCGCGCTGCTGATCGTCGCATCCGTCTCCGCCCTGGCCGAGGTCACCATCGGCGTGCCGAACGACACCACCAACGAGGCCCGCGCGCTGCAGCTCCTGGCCGACAACGGCATCATCGAGCTGGCCGAGGGCGCCGGCGAGACCGCCACCAAGGCCGACGTCATCGCCGACGGCATCGAGATCGTCGAGGTGCAGGCCGACCTGCTGGTGAACCAGCTCCCCGACCTGGACTACGCGGTCATCAACTCCAATTTCGTGCTGGACGCCCTGGACGCGGGCTTTGAGATCAACACTGCCCTGCTGACCGAGGTGGCCGAGAAGTACCTGCCCCGCGCCAACATCATCGCGGTGCACTCCGACAACGTGGACGCCGACCTGACCAAGGCCCTGGTCGCCGCCGCCACCAGCCAGCAGGTGAAGGACTACATCGAGGCCACCTACGCCGGCGCGGTGCTGTCCGTGGTGGACGAGCCCACCGACGGCTACGATGAGACCGTGGATTACGACGCGCTGGCCGGCACCAAGCTGATCATCGCCGCCACCCCCGCGCCCCACGCCCAGATCCTCGAGGTCGTGAAGGAGATCCTGGCCGCCAAGGACATCACCCTGGACATCGAGGTGTTCACCGGCTACACCGAGGAGAACCGCGCCGTGGACGCCGGCGACGCCTACGCCAACTACTTCCAGCATCAGCCCTACCTGGACGAGGAAGTGGGCCAGAACGGCTATAAGGTCGAGAGCGTGGCCATCGTCCACACCGAGCCCATGGGCCTCTACGGCGGCAAGCAGGCCGACCTCGCCGCGCTGGGGAAGTGATTTTAGGCAGTAGGGAGTAGGCAGTAGGGAGTAGGGACGCTGCCCTCCGCTCGGAGGGAACAGGCACCAGGGAACAGGAATACCCGTAGGGGCGCTGCCCTCAGCGCCCGCCCCTGGGACCTCATCCGACCCGCTGCGCGGGCCACCTTCCCCAGAGGGGAAGGCAAGGGGCCACGAAGGCGTAGGGGCGGCGTTGCGCCGCCCGCCCCGGCTCCCCCTGTGGGGGAGCTGTCAGCGAAGCTGACTGAAGGGGTTTTGATACCCCTACTTCTCAAAATAATGCTTGAAACTTCTCCCGCCAACACGTATAATAGTATACAGAGGAATTTCGGGACGCGCCGGAAACCCGGCGCGTCTCTTTTACTTATGGAGGCTCCCATGATCGAGTTACGCAACCTGTCGAAGCGCTTCGTGACGGCGGACGGGCCGGTGGAGGCGCTGAACAACGTGAACCTGACCGTGAACGACGGCGACATCTACGGCATCATCGGCATGTCCGGCGCGGGCAAGAGCACGCTGGTGCGCTGCATCAACATGCTGGAGCGCCCGACGGAGGGCAGCGTGCTGCTGGACGGCCGGGACCTGGGCGCGCTGGACAAGAAGGAGATGCAGGCCGTGCGCCGCCAGGTGACGATGATCTTCCAGTCCTTCAACCTGCTGATGCAGCGCACCTGCCTGCAGAACGTCATGTTCCCGTTGAAGCTGATCCACACGCCGAAGAAGGAGGCCGAGGCCCGGGCGAAGGAACTCCTCAAGACCGTGGGCCTGCCCGACAAGGCCAACGTCTACCCGGCGCAGCTCTCCGGCGGCCAGCAGCAGCGCGTGGCCATCGCCCGCGCCCTGGCCACGAACCCGCGGGTGCTGCTGTGCGACGAGGCCACCAGCGCCCTGGACCCCAAGACCACCCAGTCGATCCTGGAGCTGATAAGGCAGATCAACCGGGACACGGGCATCACCGTCATCGTCATCACCCACCAGATGAGCGTGGTGCAGGAGATCTGCAACCGCGTCGCCATCCTGGAGCACGGCAGCGTCGTGGAGGAGGGCGAGGTCAGCCAGGTGTTCTCCCGGCCCAAGGCCAAGGCCACCCGGGCGCTGGTGTTCCCGGAGATGGCCAACAGCGAGGGCATCACGTCCTCGGGCTACGGCCAGCGGGTGCGGCTCATCTTTGAGGGCTCGGTGACCATCGACAAGCCGCTGATCGCCTCCATGGCGCTGGAGTGCGGCATCGCGCCGAACATACTGGGCGCGTCCACCCGCACAATCGGTAACCGGGAGTACGGCTACATGCTCATCGAGATCCCCGGCGGCCCGGACGAGCTGGCGAAGGCGCTCAAGTACTTGAGCCAGGCGCCCAACGTGGCCGTCACGGTGGAGGCCGAATACAACGCGAGGGAGGCGGAGGTATGAATCAGTTCGCCATGGCGTTCACGCCGGATAAATTGGAGGAGGCCTGGCACGTTTTCCTGACGGAGTTCCCGCTGGGCCTGTGGGAGACCGTGTACGTGACGGTGCTGTCCACGTTCTTCGCCATCGTCATCGGCCTGCCGCTGGGCATACTGCTGGTGACCGGGGACGAGAACGGCATCCGCCCCATGCCCAAGGCGCTGATGAAGATCATCAACGTCATCATCAACTTCCTGCGGTCGGTGCCGTTTTTGATCCTGATCGTGATGGTCATCCCGCTGACCCGCGCCATCATCGGCACGTCCATCGGCTCGGTGGCGTCTATCGTGCCGCTGGTGGTGGCCGCGTTCCCGTTCGTGGCGCGGCTGGTGGAGTCGTCGCTTCGGGAGCTTGATCCGAACATCATCGAGATGGCCCAGTCTATGGGAAGCTCCACCATGCAGATCATCTTCAACGTGATGCTGCCGGAGAGCGTGCCCTCGCTGGTGACCAACTTCACCCTGGCCATCACCACCATCCTGGGCTACACCGCCATGTCCGGCGCGATGGGCGGCGGCGGCCTGGGCAAGATCGCCATCAACTACGGCTATTCCCGCTACAAGTATGCCGTGCTCTACCTGGCCGTGATCGTGCTGGTGCTGCTGGTGCAGATCTTCCAGACCATCGGCACCCGGCTGGCGGCGCGGCTGGACAAGCGCATCAAGAAGTGATGAAAGAGGCAGGTGGCACGGTATGCTGAATGAATACCTGATCGTGGAGAAGTCCGCGCTGCCGGACTATTTCCTCAAGGTCATCGAGGCGCGGCACCTGCTGGAATCCGGGGCCTGCGCTCAGGTGATCGACGCGGTGCACGCCGTGGGCATCTCCCGCAGCACCTATTACAAGTACAAGGACCGCATCCTGGAGCCGA
>JAFUWR010000355.1 GCA_017471125.1 Clostridia bacterium
CCCCGGACGCTGCACATGTCCATGGTGGGCATCCGGGACATGTCTCTGCTGCAATCCCCGCCGGAGGAGCGCTTCCCGGTGCAGACCTACGTGGTGGAATACTCCGACGGGCTGGTGCGCGACGCCATCCTGCGGGAGCTGTCCCGGGGCGGGCAGGTGTATGTATTGCACAACCGGGTGCAGACCATCGAGGTCATGTACGCGCGCTTGAAGAAGCTGGTGCCGGAGGCCCGCATCGCCGTGGGCCACGGGCAGATGCGGGAGCACGCCCTCGAGGACGTGATGCTGGACTTCTACGACGGCAAGTTCGACGTGCTGCTGTGCACCACCATCATCGAGGCGGGGCTGGACGTGCCCCGGGCCAACACGCTGATCGTCTGCGACGCGGACCACTTCGGCCTCTCCCAGCTCTACCAGCTCCGGGGCCGCGTGGGCCGGTCGAACCGGCTGGCCTACGCCTACCTGACCGTCAATCCCAACAAGGTGCTCACCGAGGCCGCGGACAAGCGCCTGGCGGCGATACGGGAGTTCACCGAGTTCGGCTCGGGCTTCCGCGTGGCCATGCGCGACCTGGAGATCCGGGGCGCGGGCAACCTGCTGGGAAGCGAGCAGAGCGGCTTCATGGCGTCGGTGGGCTACGACCTCTACGTCAAGATGATCGAGGACTCCGTGCGGGAGCTGCGCGGCGACGTGGCCCAGGGCGACATCGAGACCCGCGTGGACGTGAAGGTGGACGCCTACCTGCCCCAGGAGTACATCGCCAACGACCTGCTGCGCGTGGAGATGTACAAGAAGATCGCCTCCATCCGCGACCGGGACAGCCGGGACGACCTGATCGAGGAGCTGATCGACCGCTTCGGCGACCCCAACCGGCCCGTGATGAACCTGATCGAGGTGGCGCAGCTCAAGGCGTACTGCTCGAAGCTGGGCATCGACTACGTGACCCTGAAGGGCGACGAGCTGCACATGCGCTTCGCGATGGCCGCGGACATCGACCTCATCCGCGTGCTCACCGCCGTCAAGGCGTTCCCCCAGTACATCACCGTCCGTGGTGGCAACCCGCCCGCGCTGGTGTACTACGAGCGCAAGAAGGACGCCGAGACGCTGCTGCGCGGGTGCGTGAAGGTGATGGAGGAAGTGGTCAGGACCTTCGAGGCCCAGCCGGGGGACGCGGCGTCATGAGCTACGATCTGAACGCCCTGCGGGCGATGACCGACGCGATCGACGACGCGGACGGGCTGGTCACCTTCGGCAAACTTTTGCCGTCTAAAGCTGCAACGGACGCCCTCGCCCGGGAGATCGACAGGCTGTGCGTCGACGGCCACAAGGTCTCCCTCATCATGGCCGACGTCATGACGGGCAGCGGCGCGGCATACCGTTCGGGCGTCCCCATGTGCGCCCAGAGCACCGTCAAGGCCGTGTACGCCGGGGCGCTGGCGGAGCAGTGCCCCGCCGTCCTGACAGCGCATAGGGACGACCTGCGGGACGCCATCGAATTCTCCGACAACGACGCCTACGCCCGGCTGCGGGACGCCTACGGGCCGGGACCGCTCAGGCGCTGGTGCGCCGAGACGGGCGTGGGGCTCGGCTTCGCCGATGTGGACTATCCCCGCACATACACCGCCCGGGACATGTTTCGGCTGTGGACGCGGCTGTTTGCCTTCCTCGAGGCCGACGACACCGGCTTTCGGACGCTGTACACCGACACCAGCGCCTCGGCCACCCGGAAGCGGCTGGGCGGGCGGTACAGGGTCTACACCAAGGCCGGCTGGGAGTGCGGGCTCGACGAGCGCAAGAACTACGACCCCGACGCGCCCGTCCCCGCCCGCTTCACCGACGGCGACCCTGCCAACGACGAGTGCGCCGTCAACGACACCGGCGTCGTGTACGCGCCCAACGGGCCCTACATCTTCGTCATCTACACCGACCATCCCTTCGGCGTGTTCCGCGACTACGCCACCCCAAACCCGCTCTACGACCTCGCCGACGCGCTCTACGAATACCACGCGAGCCTGGGCGGCATATAATAAAACGACTTTTCGACTTTCGGAGGTGATCCCATGCCCAAGGGCTTTCTGCCCGCAAACCGCAAGGAGGCGCGCGCCCTCGGGTGGGACGCCCCGGACTTCGTATACGTCACGGGGGACGCCTACGTGGACCACCCGTCCTTCGGGCTGGCGATCATCTCGCGGGTGCTGGAGGCGGCGGGCTACCGGGTGGCGATGCTCCCCCAGCCGGACTGGCACACTTGCGAGCCGTTCAAGGAATACGGCAGGCCGAGGATCGGCTTCCTGGTGACGGCGGGGGTCATCGACTCGATGGTCAACCACTACACCGCCGCGAAGAAGCGCCGGTCGGAGGACGCCTACTCCCCCGGCGGGCAGGCGGGCCACCGCCCCGACCGGGCGACCATCGTCTACTGCAACCGCATCCGGGAGGCCTACCGGGACGCGCCCATCGCCATCGGCGGGGTGGAGGCGTCGCTTCGGCGCTTCGCTCACTACGACTACTGGGACGACCGGGTGCGCAACTCCATGCTGGTGGATTCCGGCGCGGACGTGCTGATGTTCGGCATGGGCGAGCGCAGCATATTGAAGGTGGCCGAGTGGATGGCCTCGGGCCGGGACTTCTCTAAGATGCGCGTCCCCGGCACCTGCGTGATGTCGGGCGAGGTCCCCGAGGGCTTCCTCGAGATCGACCCGATGGAGGTCGTGGCAAAGGACAAGCGGGCCTACGCCGCGGCGTTCAAGGTGCAGTACGACCAGCAGGACCCGGTGCGGGGCAAGCCCATCGCCCAGAAGCACGGCAAGAAGTGGCTGCTCCAGAACGCGCCGGATATGCCGCTGACGGAACGGGAGCTGGACGCCGTCTACGCCCTGCCCTACATGCGGGCGTGGCACCCGATGTACGATAAGCTGGGCGGCATCCCGGCCATCGAGGAGGTCAAGTTCTCCATCGCCTCGGTGCGGGGCTGCTTCGGGGCGTGTAATTTCTGCGCCCTGACCTTCCACCAGGGGCGCATCGTCACCAGCCGGTCGAAGCGGTCCATCGTGGAGGAGGGTCGGCTGCTCACCCAGCAGCCGGGCTTCAAGGGCTACATCCACGACGTGGGCGGACCCACGGCCAACTTCAGAAAGCCCGCCTGCGCCAAGCAGCTCAAGTGCGGGGCCTGCGTCCACCGCCAGTGCCTGTTCCCGAAGCCCTGCCCCAACATGACCGCCGACCACCGGGAGTACATCGACATCCTCCGGGCGCTGCGGGAGCTGCCGGGGGTCAAGAAGGTGTTCGTGCGCTCGGGCATACGCTACGACTACGTGATGGCCGACAAGAAGGGCAGCTTCCTGACCGAGCTGGCGAAGCACCACATCTCGGGGCAGTTGAAGGTCGCCCCGGAGCACGTCAGCCCCCGGGCGCTGCACTACCTGGGCAAGCCAGAGGTGGAGACCTACGACGCCTTCTGCCAGAAGTACAAGCAGATCAACGAGCGCCTGGGGCTCAAGCAATATCTGGTGCCCTACTTCATGTCCAGCCACCCCGGCTGCACGCTGGACGACGCCATACTGTTGGCCCAGTACATGAAGCGCACCGGCCAGCACCCGGACCAGGTGCAGGACTTCTACCCCACCCCCGGCACGCTGTCCACGGCCATGTTCTTCACGGGCCTGGACCCCCGGGACATGACGCCGGTATACGTGCCGCGCAGCCCGGACGAGAAGGCCATGCAGCGGGCGCTGATGCACTACTTCAAGCCCTACAACCGGCAGCTCGTGTTGAAGGCGCTCAAAAAGGCCGGTCGGGAGGACCTGATCGGCTGGGGCAAGGAATGTCTGATCGCGCCCTACGAGCGCGACAGGCGGACGACGGACAGGGACAAGCGACCCACCCGCGGGAACGCGACCCGCGGCAGCAGGAGACGAAAGACATGAAAAAAGGCGATTTGAGGCGCGGCCAGATCTTGGATGCCGCCGAGGCGCTGTTCTTCGAGCAGGGCTACGACCGCACCAGCATACAGGACATACTGAACCGGCTGGGCATATCCAAGGGCGGGTTCTACCACTACTTCGACGCCAAGGAGACGGTGCTGCGGGAGATCTGCGAGCGCCACTGGACGGGCCAGTTCGACCGGCTTCGGATGGAGCTTTACACGGGCCGTCGCACCGCCGTGGACAAGCTGAACCTGCTGCTTAAACAGGCGAGCCTGTTCGAGACGGAGGAGCCCCACTTCGCGGCGCTGATGCTCAAGCTGTGCTATCGGGACCGGGACGCCGCCATACGGGACTACCGCCGTCGGGTGCTGCTGGACCGGCTGACGGACATGGCGGGCGACGTGATGGCCGAGGGCGTGGCCCAGGGCACGCTGCACGCCCGGCACCCGGCGGAGGTGGGGCGGCTGCTGCTGCTGCTGGCGATGGACGTGGACGACGAGGCCTGCGACCTGCTGGCCGCCGAGACGGACAATCCTGACCGGATGCTGCGGGTCATCGAGATATTGAACGTCTACCGGGAGAGCGTGGAAATGCTGTCCGGCGCGGCCTACGGCACGGTGGTGCTTTTCGACGCGGGCGCGCTGGTGGGCGCGTGGCAGCAGGCCACCGAGGAGCTGAACCGATTGGAGGGGATCGAGGGATGAAGCGCGTATTAGCGATGCTGCTTATATTGATGTTCGCGGGCGCGTGCCTCGCGGAGGCGACCGTCGCGCCGACGGTCGAGGCTGCGGTCACACCAACTGTTACGCCGACGGTCACGCCCACGCCGGAACCGACGCCCGAACCGGGGCGGCTTCAAGGCATCAGGATCGGCATCGACCCCGGCCACCAGGCGGAGGGCAACAGCGCGAAGGAGGCCGTGGCCCCGGGCAGCAAGCAGAAGAAGGCCAAGGTGTCCTCGGGCACCAGCGGCGTGTCCACCGGCATCCCGGAGTACATAACGGTGCTCGAAATATCCTTCAAACTGCGGGACGCGCTGCTGGCGGAGGGGGCCGAGGTCGTCATGACCCGGGAGACCCACGACGTGGACATCTCCAACCAGGAGCGGGCGAAGCTGCTGAACGAAGCGGGCTGCGACCTGGCGCTGCGCATCCACTGCGACGGCGTGGATTCCCGGTCCGTCAGCGGCATCGGCCTCTTCGTCAACGAGAGCTTCCCCATCTCCGAAGAGAGCCGCCGCGCCGCCGAGGCGCTGCTGCCCCGGATGGTGGAGGCCACCGGCGCGAAGGAGCGCAGCGTGGTGGACAGCGACAGCTACACCGGCAACAACTGGTCCGAGGTGCCCTGCATCCTGGTGGAGTGCGGCTTCATGTCGAACCCCGAGGAGGACGAGCTGCTGAACACCCCCGAGTACCAGCAGAAGCTGGCCGAGGGCATGGTCGAGGGCATCTGCGACTACTTCGGACGGTAAAAAGGACATGACAAAAGCGCGGCCCGCGGGCCGCGCTTTCACGTTGGGTGTCTTTTAGGCGGGCTGGATGGAGGCGATCACCGCGCCCCAGACCAGCTCGGCGTTCTCTTCGGACGTCGGGCCACAGGTGACCTCGAGGGCGTACCCGGCCTCGGTGGTGAAGGTCACGCACATGACGTCCTGCTCGGGCAGCATGTAGGACACGCAGGGCAGGCCGTTCACGGTGCCGGCCTCGACCTCGGTGACGTCCGCCTCGGAGGACAGGTAGGCCGCGTAGTCGTCCAGGGACATGCCGTTGACATCCACGTACACGATAGAGACGGCGGCGGAATTGTCCTCGAGCGCAAAATAGCCGATGTAACCGTTCGCCTTGTCCTCGTCGGACAGCTCGACGGGGTCCAGGCCCTCGGGCAGCCAGATCTTGACGGCGATCTCGTCAAAGGTGTAGAACTGACCGGCGACGCCGCCCGCCTCCAGGGCCGGCTCGACGTCGGACCAGTTCAGCGCGGGCGCGGCTTCCGCCAGCGCGACGGTCATCAGCAGGCAAAGGGCGAGCATAAAAGCCAACAGCTTCTTCATGGGTATGACCTCTCTTTCTTTCTTGCTCCGCATAGAGCTGATGTCATTATAGTCCACCCATGTCCGGCTGTATACTGTCCTTTGGTACAGGTTTTGGGGCTGGGCCTCTTATCAGGTATCGGTTTATCGGATGTCCCCCAGCTTCGCCGTCTTGACGGAGGGAACAGGGAACGGGGAACAGGGAACAGGAATACCCCGGCTGCGTAGGGGCGCTGCCCTCAGCGCCCGCAGGGCTCCCCTGCGCAGGGGGAGCTGTCAGCGAAGCTGACTGAGGGGGCGTCGTAGGGGCGGCGTTGCGCCGCCCGCCCGGGGACCTCATCCGTCACGGCTTCGCGGGCCACCATTCCATGGGCCTGCCGGCCCGTTCTCGCTGAAAACAGTCCACTGGACTGTTTTCCGGGCGCTCGAACCCCCATAGGGGAAGGCATGGGAACGACCTCTCCGTCACGCTTCGCATGCCACCTCTCCTGAAAGGGGAGGCAAGGGGGCTACGCATCGGCGCGGCAGCCTTGGCTCCCCTATCAGGGGAGCTGGCTGGCACGAAGTGCCAGACTGCGAGGTCGTTCCCCGGGCGGGCGCCGCAACGGCGCCCCTACGGGTATTCCTGTTCCCTGTTGCCTGTTCCCTCCGGGCGCTGGGAACATCGTCCCACGGGCAAC
>JAFUWR010000356.1 GCA_017471125.1 Clostridia bacterium
CTTGCCGGAGAGCAGGGTGCGCTGGCGCACGCCGAAGCGGTGCTGCTCGTCGGTGATGACCAGGCCCAGCTTCCGATAGCGCACGCTCTCGGTGATGAGGGCGTGGGTGCCGATGACCGCCTGCCATTCGCCGGAGGCGATGGCCTCGTGGGCCAGCCGGTGCTGCTTCTGCGTGAGGCTGCCCACCAGCAGGCCGCACCTGACGCCCAGCGGCTCCAATAGCTGCTTCGCGCCCTCGTAGTGCTGCCGGGCCAGCACCTCGGTGGGGGCCATCAGCGCCGACTGCCAGCCGCCCGCGTGGGCCAGCGCGATGGCGGCGAAGGCGATGGCGGTCTTGCCGCTGCCCACGTCGCCCTGCACCATCCGCGCCATGGCCCGGTCGGAGCGCAGGTCGTTCGCCACCTCGTCCAGCACCCGCCGCTGGGCATGGGTGGGGGAGAAGGGGAGGGCGCTCCAGAAGGCCTCCACCGCGCCGTCCGGGAAGTCGACGCGGACGCCACGCCGGTCTGCGTGCCGGAACAGCGACAGCGCCACCTGGTAGAGCAGCAGCTCCTCGAACGCGATGCGCCGCCGTGCCGCCTCCAATGCCTCCCGGCTGTCCGGGAAGTGGGCGCAGCGCATGGCGAAGTTGCGCTCGCACAGGTCGTGCCGGCGGCGCAGGGCCTCGGGCAGCTCGTCCGGCCACTGGCCCTCGCACAGATGCAACGCCGCCTCCACCGACTGCCGGAGCGCCTTGGCGGGGATGCCGGGGATGCTTCGGTAGATGGGCACGAGGCCGCTGCCGGTCTCGAGGGTCGGGCTCATCAGCGTCACGCAGCCGGACTTCATCTCGGCCTTGCCGTACAACAATAGTTCCCGCCCCTGGGTCATCTGGGTCTTGAGCCAGGGCTGGTTGTACCATATGACCGGCAGGGTCTCGGTGCCGTCGGTGACGTAGACCTTCACGATGGTCAGCCGACGGGCGTAGCGGATCGTCGGCTCGCCCGCCACGGTCACCTTCACCGCCGCCGTGTCGCCGGGGCGCAGGTCGCAAAGGGGCGTGATGTCATTGAGGTCCCGGTATTCCTTCGGCAGGAACATCACCAGCTCCCGCACCGTGCGGATGCCCGCGGCCTCGAAGGCCTTGACCCGCGCCGGGCCGATGCCCTTGATCTTTGTCAACGGATAGTCCATAGCTGTCTCCTACGGATTATCCCCGGTCCCGTGCGGGACCGGGGATAATAAAACAGATACGATCGTTATTTATTCCACCGCGATCAGGTAGTAGTACAGCGGCTGGCCGCCGTGCTGCAGCTCCACGTCGCAGTCGGGGTAGGTCTCGGCGAGGGCGTCGCACAGCGCCTGGGCGTCGGCCTCCTGGACGTCCTGGCCGTAGTAGACGGTGATGAGGCCGGAATCCTCGGTGACCATATTGGCGGTGATGTCCATGCAGACCTGGGGCACATCCTGCCCGAGCACGTTGAGCTTGTTGTCCAGCATGCCCATGATGTCGCCCTCGTGGATCTCCTGCCCGTCGTAGTTGGTGTCGCGCACGGCGTAGGTGATGGACGCGGTGTGCACCAGCTCCGCGGCCTCCTTCATGGCGGCCTCGTTCTCCTCCGGCGACAGGGCCGGGTCGAAGGCCAGCGCGGCGGAGATGCCCATGGGCACGGACTTGGTGGGCAGCACGATGACGTTGCGCTCCGTCAGCTCCACGGCCTGCTGCGCGGCCAGGATGATGTTGGTGTTGTTGGGCAGTATGATGACGTTCCGGGCGTTGGTGGCGTCGCAGGCCTGGGCGAGGTCCTGTATGGACGGGTTCATGGTCTGGCCGCCGTCCACCACCTGGTCCACGTTCAGGTTCTTGAAGATGTCCACCAGCCCGTCGCCCAGCGCCACGGCCACGATGCCGTAGTCCTTCTGCTCCGCGGCCTTGGCGGCGGCCTCCTCGGCGGCCGCGGCCTCCCGGGCGCGCAGGCCCTCGAGCAGGTTCTCGATCTTGATGGAGTCCAGCTCGCCCAGCTCCAGGCCGTATTGCAGCGCCTGGCCAGGCTGGTTGGTGTGGACGTGGACCTTCACCACGTTCATGTCCGCCACCACCTGCACCCGCTCGCCGATGCGCTCCAGGCGGCGGCGCAGGCGCACCACGTCGGAATCCTTCATGTCCTCCCGGGGATGGGAGATGACGAACTCGGCGCAGTAGGCGAACTTATCGTCGATGTTCTCGTGGTCGTCCACGAACTCGCCGGGCATGCCGGGCTTGTCGCCCTCGGCCTCGGTCACGATGGCGTCCACCGGCTCGCCGGTCAGCGCCGCGTACATGCCGCGGAGCACCACCATCAGGCCCATGCCGCCGGAGTCCACCACGCCCGCCTGCTTCAATACGGGCAGCATGTCGGGCGTGCGCTTCAGTATCGCGTCGCCGACGCTCAGCACCAGCCTGAACAGCTCGACGATGTCGTCCTGCTTGTCCCGTGCCTCCTCGGCCTCCTCCGCGATGACGCGGATGACCGTCAGGATCGTGCCCTCCTTGGGCTTCATGACCGCTTTGTAGGCGGTGTTCGCGCCCTGGCGGAGCATCGCGCCCAGCAGCGGCCCGTCGATCTCGTCGTGGCCCGCCGCGGCCTTGGAAAACCCGCGCAGGATCTGGCTCAATATGACGCCGGAATTGCCGCGCGCGCCGCGCAGTGCCCCGCGGGCCGCGGCGTTGGCCACGTCCGCTGCGCTGGTATAGGGCTTGGCGTTGATCTCCTTGATCGCGGACGTGATGGTCTGCGACATGTTGGTGCCGGTGTCGCCGTCCGGCACCGGGAAAACGTTCAGGGCATCCACCGCCTCCCGGTTGTTCACCAGCAGAGACGCACCGGAGGAGAACATCTCCTTCAGCATCATGCCGTCAATTTTCGCAATAGCCATTTCAACCTCCAAAAGCAGCGCCGTATATCAGACTCTGATGTCCTCGACGCAGACATTGACGCGCCCCACCGGGATGCCGGTGAGATGCTCCACCTTGTACTTCACGGTCTCGATGATGGCGGCGGCCACCGCGCTGATCGAAATGCCGTATTCCACGATGATGAAAAGGTCGATGTCCACCTTGTCCCCGGAGGCGCGGATCTTCACGCCGCGGCCCAGGTTCTCCCTGCCCATCATCTGCACGATGCCGTCGGTGGAGCGCTTGGAGGCCATGCCCACGATGCCGTAGCAGTCCAGCGCCGCGTAACCCGCCACGCGCACGATCACATCGTCATTGACGGTAACTATGCCCAAATCGGTGTTGAATTTGCAATCCATTATAATACCTCCTTTTCGTCAAAAAGGAATCAAGGGCAAATCATAGAATCTTCCATATAACAGTATACCTTGTTTTTATTGATTATGCAAGTCAAAGGGCGCGATTCCGGGCGCGAATTTTATTATTTTTGGATATGGGAAGGTTATTTTTGCCCGACCCGGACCCGGGCTTGACGTTTTGCGCGGGTTCATGTAATATAGGAGGGGAAACGCTCAACAAGGAGAACGGAACATGCCAGTCATTGAGAACAACAAGGAAATGGTGCCCTTCGAGCACTACGCGGCGCTGTACGCCAAGCTGGACCCGGCGGAGGCGTCGGAGCGCTGCGGCGTGAGGTACGACCCGGTGACCCAGAGCTTCGGGATGCGGCTTCTGTACGTGGACTACGAGCTGACCTGGCCCGCGTTCAGCATCCGCTCAAAGGATGAAACGGGCTTCGCGCTCAACAACCTGCCCGCCCAGATGCTGCTGATGCGCTACCTGCTGGAGGGCAAGAGGTCCGTCGGCACGGGCCAGTTCCTGCCCTACCGGGAAATGCCCTGGGGCGAGGTCTACTTAAAGCCCTTCACGGGCCGCTGCCTGAACCGGGCGGCGTTCACCTTCGGCACGCGGCTCTCGGCCTTCGAGCGCGCGATGGAGGACAGCCCTGCCATCAAGCTCGGCAAGGGCGACGCCGCCTACCAGATCGAGGTCATGCCCGGCTACGACATACGCCTGATCGTCTGGGAGGGCGACGACGAGTTCCCGCCCAACAGTCAGATCCTCTTCTCCGACAACTTCCCCCAGGCGTTCTCCGCCGAGGACCGCACCGTGGTGGGGGACATCGTCATATCGGACATCAAGCGCAAAATGGCGTGAAGAGAGCCGCTGTCGTTTCGCGACAGCGGCTCTCTTCATCCGAGCGTCTCGTCGTAGATCTCCCCGATCAGCGGCAGGCTGTCCTCCACGAAGTCCAGCACGTACTGCCGGGTGATGTACTTCACCGGGTCGTTCTTCGGGCAGGGCTGGGCGTAGTCCGCGACGATCTTCCGCCGCCATTCGGTGAATTCGTACCGGCCGAGCAGCGGGTGGTCGTCCGGAGCCTGGGCCTGGTCCAGCATGCCCATGATCTCGCGAAGCCGGGGGACGGAATTGTACAGCTCGAAGTCGGTGACGAAGGTGTCGTTGTAGTAGATGTCGATGTCCAGCTTGCCGTCGGGCTTGATGAGCTGGGGCAGGCGCTTTATGTACCGCTGCACCCATTGGCAGTCGGTCAGCACATGGACGCCGTAGCCCACGTCGAAGGCGCTGTGCCGCGCCCGCCAGTACGCCTCCACCGGCTCCCGGTGCAGCACCCGCCAGTTGTACAGGTGGATCTCGTCCTTGTGGGACTTGTCCCCCCGGTCGCGGATGTGGATGGCGTCCGGCGAGATCGCGCCCAGGTAGTAGTTCGGGTCGTCCTTGTATCGCGGATGGCCGTCCGCCCATCGGTCCGCCACCAGCAGGTGCACCATCGTCAGCGCCATGCCCTCGCCCTCCCGTAAAACATCTGTATACAGTATAACACGCCTGTCAATCCACCCTGTTACCACTCCCTCAGTCACGCTTTGCGTGACAGCTCCCTCTCTGAGGGAGCCTTTTGGAACGACGATCGCCTTATAGGCTCCCTCTTTGAGGGAGCTGGCTGGCCGTCAGGCCAGACTGAGGGAGTTTACCAGGACGACCCTGAGCAGTAACAGACCTCGTGTAAAAAAAAGATTGCGGCCTTGACATTTCCACCCATACACGGTATAATATATGCTGTTCGAGACACATAGGGGCATGGTGTAATGGTAACACGTGGGTCTCCAAAACCTTTGTTGAGGGTTCGAATCCTTCTGCCCCTGCTCTGAAATAACCGTGATTTGTCAAACAAATCACGGTTATTTCAATGAAGTCGCCCTTGCGGGCGAATGAAAAATGAAGACGCTGCGCTAATGAAGAAATGAGAACGGGGAAAACAGAGAAATGTGGGCGACTTTGCTTCATTAGGCGCAATGCGCCGTCTTAATTAAGCGCGAATACGCTGTCTTCATTTGGGCGAAGCCCGACTTCATTTGAATGAAGTCGCCCTTGCGGGCGGATGAAAAATGAAGACGCTGCGCTGATGAAGAAATGAGGACGGGGAAAACAGAGAAATGTGGGCGACTTTGCTTCATTAGGCGCAACGTGCCGTCTTCATTAAGCGCGAAAGCGCTGACTTCATTCGGGCGAAGCCCGACTTCATTTGAATGAAGTCGCCCTTGCGGGCGGATGAAAAATGAAGTCGCTGCGCTAATGAAGAAATGAGGACGGGGAAAACGGAGAAATGTGGGCGACTTTGCTTCATTAGGCGCAACGCGCCGTCTTAATTAAGCGCGAAAGCGCTGACTTCATTCGGGCGAAGCCCGTCTTCATTTGAATGAAGTCGCTGCGCTAATGAAGAAATGAGGACGGGGAAAACGGAGAAATGTGGGCGACTTTGCTTCATTAGGCGCAACGTGCCGTCGTAATTAAGCGCTAATGTGCTGTCTTCATTCGGGCGAAGCCCGTCTTCATTAAAAACCGGGGTGATTTTTCATGCGCAACGATGCGCTTTCGGTCCAATCCATGGATTTTGCCGTTTCGATCATCGATCTGGTCAAAGCTTTGAAGGCAAAACGCGAATCTATTATATCCAATCAGATCGGCCGCTCCGGGACTTCCATCGGCGCAAATATCCGTGAAGCGCAGTACGCGCACAGCAAGGCGGACTTTATCGCCAAATTACAGATCGCACTCAAGGAAGCCAATGAGACAGGCTATTGGCTTGAGTTGTTGTTCAGAACGGGCTATCTGTCGGAACCAGACCATAAAGCGCTGGATTCCGCGTGTACGAGTATTAGGGTGATGCTGATCTCATCTATTAAAACCGCGAAGCAGAATGCGAAAAAGGATAATGATCTAAATCCCGGCGTATAGTGGATGAAAAACGGGTATCCCGCTGGACATGCCCTTGAGCGCGTTGTTCGCGCGCTATGAATCCGAAACGAAATAGTCCTATTGTATAAAACCAAAGAGAAGCGAAAAAGGACCGGCATTTTTCTGCCGATCCTTTCGCGTCGTCCGGAGGTCGGGATGTCTCACACCATCAGCCGATAGATGTTGGCGCAGTCGTCCTCGTTCAGGGTAGTGAAGCCGGAGATGCTGCCCTTGCGGCCGTTGCCGTTGCACAGGGAGTCCACGAGCTTCGGGATGTCCGCCTCCTTCGCGCCCAGCTCGGCGAAGTTCTTCGGCATGCCGATGGAGATGAAGAACCGGCGCAGGGCCTCGATGCCCGCCTTCGCGGTGACCTCGGGGTGGTCGAAGTCCATCTGACAGCCCCACACCCGCACGGCGACCTTGGCGAAGCGCGTCACGTCGTGGTTCATCACATAGGTGAAGTTGGCGGGCAGGGTGACGGCCAGCCCCGCGCCGTGGGCGCAGTCGTAGAGCGCGGACAGCTCGTGCTCGATGTCGTGGCTGGTCCAGTCCTGGGTGCGGCCCACGCCCACGGCGTTGTTGTGGGCCATCATGCCCGCCCACATGATGTTGGCGCGAGCCTCGTAGTTGTTGGGGTCCTCGATGACCCGCGGCCCCTCGTGGATCATGGTCAGCAGCAGCGCCTCGATCAGCCGGTCGGTGACCTCGACCTCCTTCGTGTTGGTCAGGTAGCGCTCGTACAGGTGCGCCATGATGTCCGTGATGCCGCAGGCGGTCTGGTAGGGCGGCAGGGTCTGGGTCAGCGCCGGGTTGAGGATGGAGAACCTCGGCCGGATGGCGTCGCCCGTCGCGCCGCGCTTGTACATGCCGTCCTCGTTGGTGATGACGGAGTCCGGGCTGCCCTCGCTGCCCGCCGCGGCGATGGTCAGTATGGTGCCCACGGGCAGGGCCTTCTCGATGTACTTGCCGGAATAGAAGTCCCAGAAGTCGCCGTCGTACACCGTGCCCGCGGCGATGGCCTTGGAGGAGTCGATGGTGCTGCCGCCGCCCACGGCGAGTATGAAGTCCACGCCCTCGCGCCGGCACAGGTCGATGCCCTCGTACACCAGGCCGCTGCGGGGGTTGGGCTTCACGCCGCCCAGCTCGATGAAGGGAATGCTTTCGGCAGTCAGCGACGCCTTCACCCGGTCGAGCAGGCCGGAGCGGACGACGCTGCCGCCGCCGTAGTGGATGAGTACCTTCGTCCCGCCGAAGCGCTTCACCAGCGCACCGGCGTCACGCTCGCGGTCTCTGCCGAAGGCGAAATAGGTGGGGGAGTAGAAGTCGAAACTGTTCATGGATAGACCTCCTTCTGTCGCGTGGTCGTGGTCGTGTCCTTCTCCTTCAAACCCGGTCGAATTTGCCCGCGGTGGATCATTTCGGTCATTGACAGAACGGCGCCGCGCAAGTACAATTATACCAGACAAGCGGCGGGATGTAAATCCCTGTATCTGGGTAGGCATCATCGCCGCGGAGACCGGGAGGGTGTCCCATGAAAAAGACCTACATCACCACCATGCCGAACCACATCGGCGCGTTCCTGAAGGCCAGCGAGTGCTTCGCGGCGCTGGGCGTGAACATCACGCGGGTGAGCTACAACAAGGCCGTGGATTCCCACACGCTGTTCATCGACGCCGAGGGCAGCGAGGAACAGCTTCGGGCGGCGGACGCCCAGCTCGAGCGGATCGGCTATCTCAAGAACGGCGACGACGACAAGGGCATCGTGCTGGTGGAGTTCCACCTGCGGGACGTCCCGGGGAGCGTCACGGAGGTGCTGCGGATCATCAGCGACCACCACCTGAACATCTCCTACATGAGTTCCCAGGAGAACGGCAGCGCCTACCAGGCGTTCAAGATGGGGCTGTTCGTGGAGGACGAGCGGGTGCTGCGGTCGTTCCTCGCGCGGGTGGAGGCCGTCTGCCCCGTGCGGGTGATCGACTACAATCACTCCGAGAAGGTCTACGACAACAGCATCTTCTACCGCTCCTTCGTCTCCGGTCTGATGCAGACGCTGGCCCTGCCCGAGGCGTGCCGGGACACGCTGCTCGTCGATTCCAACCGGATCATGCAGATGCTGGACGAGAAGGGCCAGTCGCCCTACAAGACCTTCGAGAGCGTCAGCCGGTTCGCGGAGCTGCTGTCCGTGTGCCGGGGCGGGGCGTTCGCGCCGAGGATCACCCGGCACAGGGTCGCCGAGGACGCGCAGGTCATACTGATCGAGCCGCCCTGCGGCAGCAACACGATCATCCTGCAAAGCGGCGGCGAGACGCTGTTCATCGACTGCGGCTACGCGCTGTACCGGCAGGAGATGGAGGCGATCTTTCGGCAGCTCCTGCCCGACTGGGACGGCATGCGCAAGCGCATCCTCATCACCCACGCCGACGTGGATCACTGCGGGCTGCTGCCGCTGTTCGACGAGGTGCTGGCCAGCGAGAAGTCCCGGGAATGTCTGGCGCTGGAGCACGCGGGCAAGCCCGGCTTCCGGGAACAGAACCCGATCCACCGGCCTTACATCAGCATCTGCAAGACGCTGACGGGCTACGCGCCGCCGGACCCGGAGAAGGTACAGGGCCTCTGGGACGCGCCGGGCGAGCCGCGCGCGCCGCTGACACAGATGGGCTTCTTCCGCTTCGGCGAGCTGGAATTCGAGGTCTACCAGGGCGCGGGCGGGCACCTGGCGGGGGAGACGGTGCTGATCGACTTCGCCCATCACGTGGCGTTCACCGGGGACATCTACGTCAACGTCCACGGCATGACCCGGGAGCAGTCCGCCTACAACCAGTACGCGCCCGTGCTGATGACCTCGGTGGACACCGACCCCGCCCTGTGCGCCGAGGAGCGCCGGGCCATCATGCAGCGGCTGGGCGTCGGCCCGTGGCAGATCTTCGGCGCACATGGCATGAAGAAGGACTATCAGGTGGCGCTGGAGAAGTGAGCATGAGAGAGGTGACAGAGGATGAAAAAGGATGACATTGGAGCTTTTTTCATTTGACAAAGCGCCCCGAATATGCTATTATGATCACGAGGGGTTTGTCGGAAGCACCTGGCCAATAAAAAACCGAAGAAATTGCGAGGGGTTTGTCGGAAGTACCTGGCCAATAAAAAACCGAAGAGCTTTTCAATAGGAGACAGCGCTTGTTGTCTCCTATTGTCATACGAAAGAGGCAACTATGATCGATCCCAATTGTTGTTTCATCAGGGCGGAATACTTTGAAGCGCATCCGGATTTCAAGAAGATGCTTGATATTGGCGATACGGCCAAGCAATCCCGGCGCACCTATGTCTATGTCAGGGTCGAATTCGATGGAAACGACTTCTATCTGCCCTTGAGAAACAATCTCGGCAGGGATGTGCGCCCGTATGGCAGGATCGGCCATGCCGTGCCCTCTCAAAAACGTCCGAACGCCGGATTGGATTACCGATATGCCCTGATCGTCAATGACGGCGGGTTCATCGAGCCGCATACCAGTCAAAAGCTGCCAGATTCGCAATACAGGATCATATCGGACGATTACGACGCGATCAAACAGGAGTTTCTGGAATACCTCAGAAAATACAAGAAGGCCGCGTTGAAGCACAGGGTACAGCGCGAACCGCTGTTTCGGGAGAGCTGTTTGATCAATTTCGATGATGAGATCCTTCACGCGCGGGGATAGCGTACAGTCGGGGGAGCGCCCGCTTTTCGCGGGCGTCTCCTATTTTATTACTTTCTCTTATGTTGAATTTTGACAAAAAAGTTGCAATACATATACATTATATGATATGATACGGATGGGAGAAGGATGGGCGATGGGGAGATCGCCCATATTTCCTCGAATACGAAGAAAGCGCGAAGGGACAACGGCGCGAACGAGGACGATCAAATGACAAAGCTGCTGACGGTGGCCATCCCCTGCTACAACTCGGCGGGGTACATGGCCCACGCCATCGACTCGATACTGCCGGCGGGGGAGGACGTGGAGATCCTGATCGTGAACGACGGCTCCACGAAGGACGACACCGCCCGGATCGCGGACGACTACGCCCGCCGCTACCCGACCGTCTGCCGGGCCATCCACAAGGAGAACGGCGGCCACGGCGACGCGGTGATGACGGGCATCCGCAACGCCACGGGGCTGTACTTCAAGGTGCTTGACTCGGACGACTGGTTCGACACCGAGGCGTTCATACGGGTGCTGGACCGGCTCCGGGCGCTGACCGAGGCGGGCGACGGCGTGGACCTGATGCTCAGCAACTTCATCTACGACAAGGTGGGCGCGCGGCACAAGTTCGTGACTCGGTACACCCACGCCCTGCCGGTGAACCAGGTGTTTGGCTGGCAGGAGACGCACCACTTCCGGGTGGGGCAGTACATCCAGATGCACGCCATCATCTACCGCACCGAGCTATTGCGGACCTGTGGGCTGGAGCTGCCCAAGCACACCTTCTATGTGGACGAGCTCTACGCCTACGTGCCCCTGGCGCAGGTGGAGCGCATGATGTACCTGGACGAGAACGTGTACCACTACTTCATCGGCCGGGAGGACCAGTCCGTGCAGGAGGACATCATGATCTCCCGCATCGACCAGGCGCTCCGGGTCAACCGCATGCTGGTGGAGAGCGTCACCTTAAAGGACGTGGCGGACAGGCACAAGCGGCGCTACCTGCTTCGGTATTTGGAGATCGTCACCACCGTGTCCTCCGTGCTGCTCATCAAGTCCGGCACGCCCGAGAACCGCAAGAAGAAGCGGGCGCTCTGGGCCTATATCCACGAGCAGCAGCCCGACGTGTACGTGGTGCTCAAGCGGCGCTTCCTCGGGCGGCTCACCCATCTGCCCGGTCGCTTCGGGCGGCGGGCCACCATCGTGGGGTACAAGATGAGCAGGAAGATATTCGGGTTCAATTAAAATTTTGCATGATGAAATAGAAATGTAATTTTATCTTAATAAAATTACATTTCTATTATTTTTCATGCTATATGACGGTGAAAAGGCGGCCCGCAGGCCGTTCCGTCACGCCGCTGTGCGGATTGTCGAAAAGAAGTCACATCGACGGCCATCGTATGTCCAAACATTGTGATATAGTAGTGTTCAAGAAAAAGCCCCTCGGGCGCACAATGGAGGGTGACGATATGGTCAGCATCGCGAGGATCAGGGATGAGTACGGCGACAATATCTGCCGCCGCTGCATCAACCGCAAGTACCATTCCAAACTCGTGCCGGACGACTGCCAGTACGGGTATACCTACACCTGTCCCGTATGCAAGAAGGTCCACAACATCGTGGTGGGGTTCAGCCTGCGGGGGCAGGGCAAGCTGCTCTTCAAGTGAGCACGAAGGCCGGGCGCGACGCCCGGTTTTTTGTTGCCCAAATCATATCCAAGTGTTAGCATCGATTTTTTGTACAGTTTATCTTGATATGTTATAGTAGTCACATACTATACGCGAGGTGGACCATCGATGGGCATCATCCTGACGCTGTGCGGCCTGCTGGGGGCGCTGTTCGCCGCCTATTTCTTCATCACCAGCATCGGCGGCTTCCTCTGGGGCAGGCGCTACGTCCTGCCCGAGGCCGAGATGACCGCCCGCATAGCCGCGGTGATCCCCGCCCGGAACGAGGCGGCGGTGATCGGGGCGCTGGTCAGGTCGCTGAAGGAACAGGACTACCCCGCCGAGCTGCTGGATGTGTACGTGGTGCCCAACAACTGCACCGACGACACCGAGGCGGTCGCCCTCGCCGCGGGCGCGAAGGTGCTTCATGTGACCGAGCCGGTGACCCGCAAGGGCGACGCCCTGCGCCAGGCCTTTACACGATTGAGCGCCACCGGCCGCTACGACGCCTACTGCGTGTTCGACGCGGACAATCTGGTGCACCCGGGCTTCATGCGCAGCGTCAACGCCGCCTGCCGCGCGGGGTACGCCGCCGCCCAGGGCTTCCGCGACAGCAAGAACCCCTTCGACAGCTGGATCGCCGGGGGCACCACCATCTTCTACTGGTTCATGAGCCGCATCTTCAACGAGAGCCGCGCCCGCCAGGGCCTGTCCTGCCACCTGAACGGCACGGGCTTCATGGTCACGGACGCGCTGGTCAGGAAGCTGGGCTGGGACACCCACACGCTCACCGAGGACCTGGAGTACACCGGCCTGTGCGCGCTGGCCGACTGCCGCATCGGGTGGATGCCCGAGGCCCGGGTCTACGACGAGCAGCCCCTGCGCTTTAGGGATTCCGTGGTGCAGCGGCGGCGCTGGACGGCGGGCTCCCTCCAGTGCACCCGGCGCTATGCCGCGCCGCTGATCCGAAAGCATACCCGCTGGAGCTTGGACATCGGCTGCCTGTTTTTGGGGAATCTGATGAACTATGTGGGCCTCGTCTCCGCGGTGGCGTCGGTGATCGCCTACCGGGGCCTGATCGCGAATCACCTGAATGTGGCGGCGGCGCTGGCCGTCGGGTACGTAGCTGCGCTGTGGGTCGTGTGCATGGCCGCGGCGGCGTTCATGTTGAAGCGCGAGGGGATGCTCAAGCGCGAGAGCCTGCCCACCGTGCTGCTGTTCCCGCTGTTTTTGGCCTCGTGGCTGCCCATCAACATCTACGCCTGCCTGACCCCGCCCCCCAAGTGGCGCATGGTGCGGCACACCCGCGACATCACGCTGACGGAGCTGGCCGGACGTCGTTCCGGCGAGGTGGAATCATGACCCGGGCGTTGAAGGCGCTGTACTTCGCGCTGGGCGTCGCGTGCGTGGCGTACTACTTCGTGCTGTGGCACGCCTCCCGGCTGGGCCTGAGCATGAGCCTGATGTGGCCCGCGCTGGGCGCCGTGTTCATCGCCTGTGGCATATTGTGCGACAGCCCGAGGGTGCCGCGCTGGGGACACCTGGCTTGGCGCACGGCGCTGTGCGTGGCGGCGGCGGCGCTCTTGGCGCTGGAAGGGCTGGTGATCTCGGGCATGTCGTCCACGGCCCCGCCGGACATGGACTACCTGATCGTGCTGGGCGCGCGGGTGGACCCGGACGGCCCGAGCCCCGCGCTGACGCGGCGACTGAACGCGGTCATGGGCTGTATCGACGACCATCCCGACGCCGTGGTCATCGCCTCCGGCGGGCAGGGCGCGGACGAGCCCATGAGCGAGGCACAATGCATCAAGGAGCAGCTCATTCAGCGCGGCGTGGACGGGGACCGGATCGTGTTGGAGGACCGTTCCGCGTCAACCACGCAGAACATACGCTTCTCCATGGCGCTGATGGACGACCCCGCCGACCGCACGGGCATCGTCACCAACAACTACCACGTCTGGCGGGCCACCGCCATCGCGAAAAAGGTCGGCATGTCCAATGTCTACGGCATCGCCGCCGAGTACACCGGCCACACCCGCTTCCACTACATGGTCCGCGAGGCCGTCTGCATCGTGGTGGACTTCCTGCGGGGGAACCTATAAAACAAAAGGGAGCCGTCAACACGGTTCCCTTTCATTATGGGCGGTAGAATCGCAATACGTCGTGGACGAGCCTCACGTCGAAGGGCAGGTCCTCGTAGATCTCGCCGTCTACCTGCACCGGCATGGGCGCGGGCGAGGCGATCCTGAGCGCTGGGCGGCGGCTCATCTGGGCGCTCTTGAGCCTGTCCAGCCTGCGGCCCATCAGCTTCATGAACGCGCCGGGGATGGCGGGCTTCTTGATGCCGTCGATGATGACCACGTCCAGCAGGCCGTCGTCCACTGCCGCGTCCGGGCAGATGGGGATGCCGCCGCCGATGGACCGGCCGTTGCCCGCGCAGGCGATCAGCGCGTCGTGGGGGACGGGGTCGCCGTCGGTCACGTCGTCGAACCGGCGGGCTTTATAGGTCGCGACGGTCAGGATCAATGACGCCAGGTACGCCGCCGAGCCCTTCAACAGCTTCATCCGTGCGTAGCGCCTGAGGATGTCCACGTCGATGCCCGTGCCGATGGCGTTGATGCCCCGGACGCCGGAGCACTCCATGTAGTCGGTGTAGCGGGCCTCGCCGCGCAGTATGACGTTCAGCGCCTTCACCGGGTCCATGGGCAGGCCGACCGCGGCGGCGAAGTCGTTGCCGCTGCCGCAGGGGATGAGCCCGAGCCGGACTCGCGCCGGGTCGGACAGGCCGTTCAGCACCTCATGCAGCGTGCCGTCGCCGCCCATGGCGACGACGTCCGCGTCGCCCGCGCCCTCGGTCAGCGCCCGGGCGATGGCCTTGGCGTGGCCGTTTCCGGCCGTCTCGTGGAACTCATGGGGCGTATCGGACAGGAGCGGCTCGATGGCCGCCCGCGCCCGGGCCGACCGCCCGCCGCCCGCGCTGGGGTTCAGTATGAAATGGAGCATGCCGCCGTCACTCCCAAAAACAGCATAACAAAAGACAGGCTGCGCCCCGGCGATTCGTCGAAGGGAGGGCGAATCCGTGATCCAATGAAAAAGGAAGGGGAGAAGGTTGAGGGGGATTCGGATCGAAGGCCAGCCTGCCTTGTGTATAAATATACCAGCCTTTTATCAACTCATTATAAACTAACCACATGAATTTGATAAAAAGGTTTCCGCGCCTGACCTGGTCTTTGACCCCACACTCGCCTGCTGGCCGGTTCGCTCCTAAGGCGTCGGCCTCCCCACTACTAAGGCTCTCAGCCCGGCGGCCGCCTGGGCTGGCAGGACTTACCTCTAAGCCGCACCGTGCTCACCGGGAATTTCCCCGGCTTACGTGGATCGTTTCGCCTGCGACTGGCATCGACTTTCAACCACAGACGCGCGGAAACCATTACTATTATAAATAAAAACCCTTGAGCGCGTCAAGGGCTTTTCAAAAGTTATTCCTATTTAATTTCACTTAAGTCATACGGCGTGTTCTGATACACGAAGTAGTTGAGCCAATTGGAGTACAGCAGGTTCGCGTGGCCGCGCCAGGTGACCCGGGGCGGGCGGGTGTCATCGTCGTTGGGGTAGTAGTTCTTGGGCACGTCGATGGGCAGGCCCTGCCCCTTGTCGCGCAGGTACTCCTTCTCCAGGGTGTCGGGGTCGTACTCCGAGTGGCCCATGATGAACACCTGGCGGCCGCCCTCGGTGTGGATGGCGTAGACCCCGGCCTCGTCGGAGGAGGCGATGATCTTGAGGGCGGGCACGGCCTCCACGTCCTCCCGAAGCACGGTGGTGTGGCGGGAGTGGGGAGCCATGAACACGTCGTCGAAGCCCCGGAACAGGATCGACTGCTTCCGCTCCACCTTATGCGGGAACACGCCGAACAGCTTTTGCTTCAGCGGCTGCTTGGGCACGCCGTAGTGGTAGTAAAGCCCGGCCTGCGCCCCCCAGCAGATGTGGAAGGTGGAATGGACGTGGGACTTGGACCACTCCATGATATCGCAAAGCTCGTCCCAATAGTCCACTTCTTCAAACGGCAGGTGCTCCACCGGCGCGCCGGTGATGACCATGCCGTCGTAGCGCTTGTCGCGCACGGCGTCGAAGGTCTTGTAAAAGGCCAGCATGTGCCGCTGGGACACGTTCTTCGCCTCGTGGCTCTTGACCTGCAAAAGCTCGAGCTCCACCTGCAGGGGCGTGTTGCCCAGCACCCGCGCGAGCTGCGTCTCCGTGGCCACCTTGGTGGGCATCAGGTTGAGCACCAGTATGCGCAGCGGGCGGATGTCCTGGCAGATGGCCCGGGACTCCGTGATGACGAATATGTTCTCGCTCTCCAGCGTCTCCCGGGCGGGCAGGGCGTTGGGTATCTTGATCGGCATGTGACCGTCTCCCTCGTGGTTGTTGGTTAATATTTTACCCTACGAAGGTTAAGAACAGTGGTATAGACATATATATCGTGGCTATGCCGAGATATAGACGCAGGCTATCATGCTTGCAATTTTTGGGGATATGCGGTACAATGGGAAAAAACCACGGGAGGGATGCGGCATGACGCGCGTCGACCTCATCACCGGCTTCCTCGGGGCCGGCAAGACCACCTTCATCCACAGGTACCTGGCCCACCTGAACCGGGCGGACCAGAAGATCATCATCATTGAAAACGAGTTCGGCAGCGTGGGCGTGGACAAGACCCTCCTGCGGGACGAGGACTGCCAGATCGAGGACCTGTCCGGGGTGTGCATGTGCTGCACGGGCCGGGACAAGTTCATCGGCATGCTCATCGACGCCGCGGCCCAGGGCTGCGACCGGGTGCTGGTGGAGCCCTCCGGCATCTACGACGTGGACGAGTTTTTCAACGTCATGGAGGAGAAGGCCGTGCGCGAATGCTGCGAGATCGGCAGCGTGCTGACCATCGTGGACGCCCAGGGCCACGGCGACCTGTCCGGGGAGTCCCGCTACCTGATGGTGAGCCAGCTTTTGGCGGCGGGGGAGGTCATTTTGAGCAAGACCCAGCTCTGCGAGCCGGAGGCCGCGGTGGAGACCGTGCGGTGGATGAACGAACTGGTACGCGAGCAGGGCGGCGACCGGGTGTTCGGCGAGGACGTGTGCGTCAAGGACTGGGACGACCTGACCGACGACGACTACCGGCGCTTCCAGACCTGCGGCTACGCCCGGGGCAAGCACGCCCACATGACCATGAACCACGGCGAGGTCTACGGCGCGTTCATGACCGCCGACTACTGCCTGAACGAGGACGACCTGCGGGCGCGGCTCAACGGCATTTTGAGCGATGAGCGCTACGGCCGGGTCATTCGCGCCAAGGGCTACGTGCGCGACTATGATATGAACTGGTACGAGGTCAACTGCACCCGCACGGAGCTGTCCGTCCGGCCCGTCGAAAACCTGCGCCGCGGCGTGCTCGTGGTCATCGGGCAGGGCCTGGACGACGAGGCGCTCAAGGGGGCGCTGCTGCCGAGGCCAGTCAGGCAGTAGGGAGTAGGGAGTAGGCAGTAGGGGTCACGGCGAGATGTAGGGGCGCTGCCCCCAGCGCCCGCCCGGGACGCCAGGCACCAGGCACCAGTCACCAGGCATCAGGGGGACGACCTCTCCGTCACAACCTTCGGTTGTGCCACCTCCCCTGACAGGGGAGGCAAGGCTGCCGCGTTGAGATCGTGGCCTTCTTGCCTCTCCTCTCAGGAGAGGTGGCATTTGCGCAGCAAATGACGGAGAGGTCGTTCCCCGGCCCCCAATATCCTCCGGGCGCTGAGGGCAGCGCCCCTACGGTAACGCGGCAGCGGGTATTGGACTGGTGCCTGGTGCCTGGTGACTGTTTCCTGTGACCCAATTTCCAAAAACCACCGCCCCGCCTTAAACTGACGGGACGGTGGTTTCATATCATGCCGCTTCAGGCAGTGTTTCGTCATCTACCTTAGGGCGGGACTTCTGCCCCGCCAGCGGGGAGGCGGCGGCATCGGCCACGTCGGCGAGGCTGGCCTTGTGGTCGGGGAGGGTGACGTTTTCCAGACCGGGCGCGGTGAGGTCGACGGTCTCGCCGCCCACCAGCTTGGTGGCGAAGACATCGAGCGCGTCCTCGAAGCCCCTGATGCTGCCGAGGCCATCCACGATGTCGTCCAGGAAGGCGTTGAAGACCGGGTCGTCGGTCGGGTCGGGCTTCGCGCCGTCCTCGGGGTCGATCGCG
The DNA here is from genome assembly GCA_017471125.1 of Clostridia bacterium. Classification (GTDB taxonomy): domain Bacteria; phylum Bacillota; class Clostridia; order Christensenellales; family Aristaeellaceae; genus UBA2862. Next base: position 17,803 of record JAFUWR010000356.1, read on the forward strand.
TCGATTTGGGCGAGCAGGCCGGTCAGGTCGTACCAGCGCCCGTTCATGTAGAACGCCGCGCCGATCTGGCCGACGCTGGAGTCCGTCTCGTCCAAGGCGGCGTGGAACAGGATCGGGACGGTGGTCCCGGGGCGGCAGATCATGCGGATGGTCAGCCCGTCCTGCCCGCCGGCGCCCGTGTCGGCGTAGAACACGCCCTTGAAATAATCCCTAAGCCACTCCAGGGCGTCGGCGTCGCCCTCCCCGAGGAGGCCATCTATCAGGGGCGACAGGTCGTCCATTTCGCCGGTCATGAGCTTGTCCCACAGGGCCTTGACCCGGTCGATCAGCCCGGGCAGGTCCACGCTGAAGATCTGGAGCACCCAGTTGCCGTCGTCGAACGTCTCGCCCTCGGGCAGGGTCAGCGTCACCAGCGTGCGGTCGCCGTCGACGGTCTCCATCAGCGCGGAGAAGCCCAGCCGCGTGGCGTCCAGCGCCCGCTCGAGCTCGCCCATGTACTTTTCAAGGCCCGTCAGCTTGAGCGCCCAGGGCAGCAGCTCCCGCAGCTGCGCGTAGTCCGTGCCGGGCACCATGGCGCAGTCCACCGCGAACCAGTAGGCGCGGCCCTCCTCCGGGGTCATGCCGCCGTTTTCGCAGAGGCGGTAGGCGACGTGGTTCAGGAGGGACGAGTTGGTGTGCACCCCGCCGTAGTCGTTCAGGACGGTGGGGATCTTCACGCTGGGCTTGTAGAACAGGTCCCAGCTGAACGCGGGCTGCTGGAAGCGGTTGGGGTCGGACATGCTGCGGATGGGCGCGGACGAGTGGTCACCCATCACCCAGGTCACGTCGTCGTCCAGCAGGAACTCGCACAGCTTGCCCTGGATGTCGCTCATGCCCTCGTTGATGGCCCCGTAGTCGTTCTGATAGGAATTGTAGGTCATCACCGAGCCGGTGACGCAGTGGGTGAACTCGTGGGCGATCACGTCCAGCGACTGGGAGTAGTCGTTGGCCGAGCTGGCCGCGAAGATCTGCCAGCCCAGGTAGCCGCCCACGTAGCAGGCGTTGTCCACGGGGTGGCCGTCCATGTCGCAGAAGTCGTTGAGCACCAGTATCGGCGTGTCCAGCCCGTCGCCGCCGGACCAGCCGATGGCCTTGTAGTAGTCCCAGGCCTTGCAGTAGTTGTACAGGGACAAGAGCCCCACGGCGTCCCACTCCCGGTTGTCCGGGCTGGATTCCAGCACCACGCGGTTGCCGTTGGCGATGAACTCGTAGCAGTCGGCCACCACGATGCGGCGCTCCAGGTTGCCCAGGTAGTGCATGCCCGTGCGCTTGTCCCGCATGACGGTGACGGTCAGCTCCTTCTCGGTGCCGTCGGACAGGGTGACGTAGCCGGTGTAGTCCGCGGGCTCCATGAACTCGAACACGTAGGCCGAGTCGAAGCCGGACGCGCCCGCGGCGTCGCCGGGGATCAGCGTGGGCAGGCTGTACAGGTACGTGCCGTCGAGCCCCACGTAGTGGGCCAGGTAGGGGAGGTCCGAGGCGTTGGCCGCGCCGGTGGCGGGGCTGTCGGTGTACACCACCCAGACGTAGCGGCTGCGGCTGTCGTCCTCGGTGTACATGTCCAGGTCGCCCACCAGCATGGGCAGGATCATCTTCCGGGTCTGGCCCTCGACCACGGTCAGCGTCCGCTGCTCATTTTCGGCGGCGTAGTCCACCACCAGCTTCTCCGCCGCCGCCGCGTCGATGCTCTCGCCGACCGCGTCGTCGGGCAGCTCGGACACCAGGCTGCTGGTCAGGCCCAGCATGTTCCCGTCCGCGTCCGCGACCACCTTCACCGCGCCGCCCAGCACCGTGGTGTCCGCGTACATCTGCTGGAACACGTAGTAGCGGTTGCCGTTGGCGTCGGTGAGCGCGCGCCAGGGGTCGAGCTGGGTGCGGGCGTCGCCGCCCAGCCGGTCCAGCACGGAATCGACCACCTTTGCGGCGTCCTCCGCGGAGGCGATCCTCCCGCCGGCCGCGTCGCCGTCGATGAAGGTCACCCGCCCGTCGTGCTCGTAGTATACCGGCGACGCCTTCGCCGCGGCCGTTGTCGAAGTCTCCGCCAGGGCGCAGGGGCCGAGGGCCATCAGCACCGCCAGCAGGATGCATATCAGTTTCTTCATGATGTATCGCTCCTTTCGCTTCATCATGGCTGTATTGTATCACGGGAATGGTCACAGAACCGTCACACACATGTTATTTTTTGATGAAACCCATCCGCTTAGCGGTATCGTGCGGATGGTTATGGTATAATATCACCCGACTGTTTTTTCGGAGGGATATATGTCTCCGCTGATTTCCATACCGATCTATATCCTCCTCTCGGCGCTGGCCGGGTGGATGACGGACCTGTGCCTGCGCAAGTGGCCCCGCACGGCGAACAGCGCCCGGCGCCGCGCGCGCTGGATGATCCCCTATGGCGTGCTGTCGCTGCTGCCGCTGGCGGGCGCGTTCCTGCCGGACAGCCCGGTGAAGTTCGCCCTCCAGGCGGCGGGCAATGTGTGGCTGGGCTTCTTCCTATACTATGGTGGGACGCTGTTAGTGCTGCTGGTCTTGGCGCGGCTGGTCCGGCTGTGTACCCGGGGCCGGGTCGGGCGCTGGCACGGGCCGATCCTGTGCCTCGCGGCGACTGTGGCCTTGGTCACGGGCGTCTATGGCCTCGTCCACGCCCAGCATACGGTGGTGCGCCGCTACGACGTGCCCATCGAGAAGGACGGCGACGACATGAAGGTCGTGCTCATCGCCGACCTGCACCTGAGCGTCAACTCCCGGCTGGCTACGACGGAAAAGATGGTCGAGCTGGTCAACGCCGAGGCGCCCGACCTCGTCGTCGTCGCGGGCGACATCTTCACCAGCAGCTACGCGGGCCTGCGCGAGCCCGACCGCTACGCCGAGGCCCTGCGGGGGATGAAGGCCAAGTACGGCGTCTACGCCGTCTACGGCAACCACGACGTGGAGGAGACGCTGTTCGGCGGCTTCCCCATATCGCCCGTCAGCAAGGCGTTCCGCACCGCGGAGATGGAGGCGTTCTTCGACGCCTGCGGCTTCGTCACGCTGACGGATGAGGTGGTGACGCTACCCAACGGGTATCAATTGGCCGGGCGTCTCGACGGCGAGAAGGCCGGGGACGGCACCACCGACCGCATGACAGCGGCGGAGCTGCTTTCGGACATCGACCCGGAGAAGCCGGTGCTGGTGCTGGAGCACGAGCCCAGGGGCTTCGCGGAGTTGAAAGCGGCGGGCGCGGACGCGGCGTTTTGCGGCCACACCCACAACGGCCAGCTCTTTCCCGGCGACCTGATCGTCCCGCTGTTCAATGAGAACGCCTGGGGCTATGCCGAGATCGGCGGGCTGGACACCGTGGTCACCGCGGGGGTGGGCTACTACGGCCCGCCCATGCGGGTGGGCACCGACAGCGAGGTGTCGGTGGTGACCGTCCGCTGCACGGGAAAACATCAGGAGAATTGATCCATGAATGAATTCAAGGACATCAAGCGCCGGGCGCGGCGCACCGTCAAGCGGCATTACGTGCTGCTGGTGGCGGTGTGCGCGGTGGCGATACTGGTCGGCACGGAGTTCTCCGGCCTGATCTCCCAGGCCCAGACCTGGTACGACGCGCTGACCGGCCAGGAGATCCAGCCCGACGCCGAAGGCCTGCACGACGGCGACGCCACCGCCACCGGCGCGGTGCTGGACGCCCTGCTGAACGGCGACGCCGACGCGGGCCGACAACAGGCCGACGCGCGGCTCCAGGCCATCGTGGACGAGAGCGACCCCAACGCCATGCTGGGCCATCAGCGCGGCGTGCTGGCCGCGCTCATCAACGACGTCAACTCCGGGCGGCTGACCGCCATGGTCGGCGCGGCGCTGTTCTCCGTGTCCCACTCGGGCACCCTCTCGGCGGCGCTGCTGATAATAGGCAGCCTGGTAGTCTACGCAGCGGTGTGGGTGTTCTTCAAGAACGTGCTCGCCGCCGTGGTGCGCCGGGTGATGCTGGAGGCCCGGACCTACAAGGCGGTGCCGCTGGGCCACCTGCTCCACTTCAAGGCCGTGCGCCGGTGGACACGGGTGTCCATGACGCTGCTGCTGAAGTCCGTGTACGAGACGCTCTGGTGGATGACAATCGTGGGCGGCGTCGTCAAGTCCTTCTCCTACCGGCTGGTGCCCTTCATCGCCGCCGAAAACCCGGACATCCGCCCGAAGGACGCCATCGCCCTGTCCCGGCGCATGATGGACGGCCACAAGTGGGAGTGCTTCCTGCTGGAGCTGTCCTTCGCCGGGTGGCGGGCGCTGGGCTTCGTGACCTTCGGCGCGGCGGAGGCGCTGTGGGGGCTGCCCTATCGCTTGGCCGCGCTGACCGAGTTCTACGCCCTGCGCAGGCAAGAGGCCATCGAACGGGGCATCGAGGGCGCGGCGCTGTTGAACGACGCCTGCCTGTTCGAGCGCGCCGACCCCGGGACGCTTCGGCAGCGCTACGCGGACATCGCCCGCCGCCAGGACCTGATCGACGAGGACATCGTCATGCTCACGCCCCGCCAGCGGTTCTTTGCCCGGAACTTCGGCCTGTGGCTGGGCACGCTGATGGAGAAGCGGGTGTACAGCCGACAGGAGGGCCTGCGGCACCAGGCCCGGGTGGGCATGCAGGAGATGAACGGCGAGGCCTATCCCCAGCGCATGAACCCGCTTTGGGACCGGGAGGCCGCGGCGCTGACCGGCCGGGTCAACTACCTGGCCCCCTGCACCGTCTGGACGCTGATCGTGGTGTTCTTCGCGTTCTGCGTCGTGGGCTGGGTGTGGGAGGTGGCGCTGCACTTCATCACCGACGGCGAGTTCGCCAACCGCGGCGCGCTCCACGGCCCGTGGCTGCCCATCTACGGTGGCGGCGTGGTGCTGATCGCGGTGCTGCTGTACAGGTTCAGGCAAAAGCCCATCCTCGAGGCCGTCGCCATCGTGGCGCTGTGCGGCTTTGTGGAGTACATGACCTCCTACTTCCTGGAGCTGTCCCGGGGCATGCGCTGGTGGGACTACACCGGGTACTTTTTGAACCTCAACGGCCGCATCTGCGGCGAGGGGCTGGCGGTGTTCGCCGTGGGCGGCATGGCGGCGGTGTACCTGCTCATCCCCGTCATCGACGCGATGGTGATACGGGTCAAGCCCAGGATACTCGTCCCCGCGTGCCTGCTGCTGCTCACGTGCTTCGGGGTGGACTTCGTCTACTCCCAGTTCGTGCCCAACGTCGGCGCAGGCGTCACCGAGGCCCCCGTCGAGGCGGGCCCATAGAGAAAGCGGCCGACGCGCTCTGCGCCGGCCGCTTTCCATGGGGGTCATTATTTCCCGAACAGGCCCTTCAGCTTGCCCACCAGGCCCACGGCGTCCTTCAGGTCGATGTTGCTCAGGTCCAACTGACCCTTCACGCCCTCGATGACCTGGTTGATCTGCTCGTCCGGCAGGTCGATGCCGAAGGTCTTTTCGAGCAACTGAACAGGGTTGCTCAAAAAGCTCTTGATGAGGTCGGGATTCCCCGCCAGCTTGGCGACCACGTCGCCGATGATCTTCTGGATGTCCATGTGTCGATCTCCTTTCGTAAAGCGGCCTCCGCTTCGCCCTCTATTATAATCGTGTCGGCGGTTTTTTTCAAGCGGAAATTGGCCCTTGAACACGAACACCCTTTCATGATATAATGCTATTATAGGGGGTGAGCGCATGTGTTCCCAGGACGAGGTCCGTTCGATCGTGGCTGAATTGTGCGACCGCTTGCGCGCACTGTTCCCGCGGGAGTGCTTTGATGTCACGCTCTTTGGCTCCTATGCCCGCCGCGAGGCCGAGGACGGCTCGGACATCGACGTGCTGGTGCTGGTGGACGCGCCGCGGCAGGAGATCGCCCAAAAGCACTGGCAGATCGGGGACGCCGCCGCCGACCTGCTGCTGGAGCACGGCGTGGTGGTGTCGCCCATCGTGGAGAACCGGGATTACTTCCTGCGCCACGCCGACATCCTGCCCTTCTATCGCAACATCCGGCGGGAGGGGGTGCGGATCGTTGCCTGACTTCACCGCCATAGACCTGTCGCGGTACAGGCTCGAAAAGTCCACGGAGATGCTCGCCGCGGCGCTGCGCGATTACGACGACGGCGACAACGCCTCCGCCAACAATCGCGCCTACTATTGCATCTTCCACGCGATCCGCGCGGTGCTCGCCCTGGACGGCGAGGACTACAAGAAGCACTCTACGGTCATCGGGCGCTTTACGGTCGCCTACCTCAAGACGGAGATACTGCCGCGGCGGTTCGGCAGGCTGATCTCCAACGCCTCGCTGATACGCAACCGCAGCGACTACGAGGATTTCTTCATCTGCTCCGCCGAGGACACCCGGCGGCTGATCGACGGGGCGCGGGAATTCCACGCCGCCGTCAGCGCCTACCTCGAACAGCGATATACCGAAGGATGACATGAAGCGACCTCCCGGCGCGCGCCGGGAGGTCGTTTTATAGTGTCATATCCTCCTTATCACCGTCGGGTCCATCTTGCCCAGGTCGGTGCAGCCGGTGAAGGCCATGGCCTTGCCCAGCTCGCCGTTGGCCTTGAGCAGGTAGTCGCGCACGGCGTCGGCGCCGCCCTGCTTGATGGCGGTCATCAGGGGCCGTCCGATGCACACGCCCTTGGCACCCAGGGCCAGGGCCTTGAAGGCGTCCATGCCGGTCTTGATCTCGCAGTCCACGAACAGCGGCGTGCCCTTGGCCATCGCGGCGATCTCGGGCAGCACGGCCAGAGGCGGCACGGCGTACTCGATGCGATTGTTGTGGTGGGACAGCACCATGCCCCTGACCCCGGCGGCCAGCCCGCGGTCGGCGTCGTGCAGGCTCAAGACGCCCTTGATGATGACGGGCAGCTTCGTGGCCTTGCAGACGGCTTCCAGCTCGGAGGTGCGCATGGCGGTCATTTCCTCGCCGTCACAGATGTCCGGGCTGCCGTCCGGGCCGAAGGGGTGGTCGATGTCGATGCCCACGGCCAGCAGGCCCAGCTTCTCGGCGTGCTCGATCTTGGCGTAGATCTTGTCCCGGTCGGTGTAGGGCTTGATGATCTCGATCATCCTGGCCCCGGTGGCGGCCAGCCGCTCGATCTCCTCGTCCGGGGCCATGCCGTACCACAGCACGGCGTTGGCGGCCTTCGCGCCCAGGGCCAGCGCCTCGCCCGCGCCGGGGAACATCATGTGGTCCAGGTGGGAAAGCGCCGCGGTCATGATGGGGGAGGAGAAGCGCTCCCCGTAGAGCTCGAAGTCCAGGGTCGGGTTCGTGGAATCCAGGTAGCGGGTCTCGATGCGCAGGGAGTCGATGTACTCCCGTGCGATGCGATTGGAATTTCCGATGTCGGCCATGCCGCATGCCTCCTTGCATAAAGACTATCATTATGATACAATATCTTCCCGGGAAAGTCCAGAACGGTATGAAAAAATGAGCCGGATGTCCGGCTCATGATGTCAATGTCCCTCCTTCCGGGACCGCTTGTTTTCGTACATCAGCTGGTCCGCCCGGCGCACCACGTCGTTGACGGAGGTGTCGCGCTCCGGGTCGTACACCGCGACGCCCAGCGCCACGCGCACCTGCTCCCACTGGGAATCGGCGGACGCGCAGATGGCGGCGCTCTGCTCCCGGAACGATTGGATCAGCGCCTCCCGGTTGCGGAAGTCGTCGTTTTGCAGGATCATCGCGAACTCGTCGCCGCCGATGCGGAACACGGGGCTGTGCTTGAACACCTGGCAGATGAGCTTGCTGGTGGTCTTTAGGTAGATGTCGCCCTTGTCGTGGCCGTTCTGGTCGTTCACGGCCTTGAGGTCGTCGCAGTCGAACACGCCCACGGCGAAATCCAGCCCGCCGCCGGACTCGTCCAGGTCGGCCTGGAGCTGCCGCACGTGGATGTCGAACGCGCCCTTGTTGCGCACGGAGGTCAGCGCGTCGGCGTAGGCCAGGCTGTTCAGCTCGCCGATGTAGACCTTTAAGTTGGCGACCAGCTTGTTGACGGTGCGGGCCAGTATGCCCACATCGTCGTCGCCGTTGTAGTCGAGCGCCACGTCGTAGTTGCCCCGGTCCACCTCCTCGGCCACCTCGGTGAGCTCCCGCAGAGGCTTGGTGATGTTCCCGGCGAACTTGGCCGCGGCGAAGCTGGCGACGGCCAGCAGCACCAGCGACGCGACCAGTATCTCCCGGATGAGGCTCTTCCAGTTGCCGTTGATCTCGGAGATGGGCACGGTGACGTTCAGCCGCATGCCGTTCTCCAGCGGCAGCCACACGGCCTGCTTCTCCACGCCGTCGAAGGTATAGCGTATGGAGGCGCTCTCGCTCAGCAGCCCCTCCGGCACCGTCGGCCCGTTGCCGCCCGCGATGTCGGCCACGTCGATGAACGGGTGGTAGATGATGTTGCCCTCGGCGTCGTTGATGAAGGCGTAGCCGCTGTCGTAGAGCTCGATGTGGTCCACCTGCTCGGCCATGGTGGAGTAGTCGATCTCGATGCCCACCACGCCCACGAACGCGCCGTCCCAGGTGATGGGCACGTTGTAGGAGATGACCAGCACGTCCAGGTTGTCCGTCACGTAGGGCGGCAGCCAGATGGCCCTGCCGGTGAACTTGGGCACCGTGAACCACACCAGCCGGGAGGTGTCCGCGGTGTCGTAGAGGGTGATGTCCGTGGCCTCGTGCTCCACGAAGCCCTCGCCGTCCAGGTCCACGTACCAGAAGCCCTTCTCGGTGGCGGAGAACGCCGGGTCGATGCGGTAGTAGTAGGTCAGCACGCCGTGGGTCTGACGGGCCATCTTCTCGAACACGTCGCGGATGCGGTCCACGTGGGCGGGGAACTGTTCCATGGTCAGCCCCTCCAGGTCCGCCTCCGCGAAGGCCGACACCGTCTCCACCGACTGCTCCACGCTGTCGAAGTAGCTGTCCAGGTTCTTCTGGCCCGTCTCGCACAGCAGGCGCAGGATCTGGTCGGAGCTGGTGCTGCCGATCTTGCGTATCGCCGCCACGCCGATCAGCGTCGCGGCGGTCATGGCCAGGACGATCGCGCACACCGTCAAGAGCGCGATCCTCGTCCGAATGGAGCGCATATCTGTTCCACCTTCGCGTCATAATAAGTAGCTCACACTATTATGCTACATACGTTTTATCCCGTGATTAAGATATGCGCAATATGTGATTAAATCGTCACATCATTGTCACCTTTGAGGTCCCGGTAGACGAAGCAGTCGAAGTCCGCGCACTTCTGGTGCTTCACCCGGTCGGCGCAGGTCAGGCCTACGAAGCAGCCGGTGAACTCGCCGTACTGGGAGTACTCGTCGGAGAACTCGCTGGTGTTGAAGGCGGGGCCAATGTCCTGCCAGCGCTCGCCGTCCTCGGACCAGGAGAATTGCGACCTGCGCCCGTCGATCAATAGGCGAAGCCAGATCGGTCCCCCGGCCATGGCGCGGCGGGCGTCGTCATACTCCGTCTTGACGCCGTTGTCCAGCCGCGTCACCGAGATGGCCGCGCCGCCCAGCGTGTCGCTGTGGTACTTGCGCAGGTAGGCGTAGTTCATGTTGTCGTAGTACAGGATGAGGCCCGCGCTGTGCTGAAAGACCTCCGGGGAGAAGTCCATCTTTGTCATGACCTCCGCGTGGACGCTTGTGAGCTTCCGGGCGAGGAGGCTGACGCGGTTCAAAGAGGTCCGCGCCTCCTGCCCGCGCATGCGCAGCCAGCCGGGGCGGGACTTAAGGTCGCAGAAGGAGGCGGGGGAGACGCGCGGCGCGTAGTACTGTATGCCCAGCGTCGGCCCGTCGAAGTCGTCCGCCTCCGGGATGGGCGCGGGCGTCCAGTCCGGCAGGGCGCTGCCCTCCACCTCGGCCCGGGCCAGGTTGCCGCCGTCCGCCATGCGCAGCCAGCCGTCGTCCGTCCAGACCATCCTCTGGATGGCCGTCTCCCGGCCCAGCGTGCAGCGCAATTCGGGCGTGAACGGGCGGGCGCACAGGTGTACAAGATAAGTCTCGCCCAGCGAGGTCTCCACATAGCTGCCGTGGCCGCATTTTTGCAGGTACGAGGCCGGATCATAATACCGGGGCTTCAGATGGTCCACGTCGGCCCGCTCGTTGTGTTTCTCTGGAACGGCGGTGACGATGGGGTTCATCGGGTCGCCCTCGTAGGGTCCCCAGACGTTTTTCGACCGGGCCATGGTGACGCAGTGGTAGTAGCCGGTGCCGCCCTCGGCGCACATCAGGTAATACCAGTCCCCGCGCTTGGTCAGGTGCGGCGCTTCGAGGCAGCCGCGGTCCGTGCCGCCGCGCCAGACGCGCTTCGGGTAGCCGACGATGGCCCCGGCCTTCGGGTCGTACTCCGCGAGGCAGATCGCGCCGGGCTTCTCGTAGCCGGGGCGGGTCTCCCAGTCCAGCGACACCACCCACTTGCGGCCGTCGTCGTCGTGGAGCATGGAGGCGTCGAAGCCGGAGGAGTGCAGGTACACCGGCGCGCTCCACGGGCCGCGGAGGTCGGGCGCGGTGATGACGAAGTTGTCGATGTCGAAATAGCGGGCGTTCATGGAGTTCATGACGCCGTAGACCACGTAGAACAGGTCCTCGGCTTCGCAGTAGGTCAGGCACGGCGCCCAGATGCCCTTGGCCGACGGCAGGCGCGTCAGGTCGCAGGTCTTTTCGTCCGTCAGCGCGTGGGCGTACAGCGCCCAGTGCTTCATGTCCCGGGAGTGGTAGATCGGGATGCCGGGGAACCATTCGAAGCTGGACACCGCGATGTAGTAGTCGTCCCCCTTGCGGCAGATGCAGGGGTCCGCGTGGAAGCCGGTCAGTATGGGATTCTTGAGCATCATCATCATACCCCCATGTCGTGTACTGCGTTTATTATACCACATCGCGGCACGATAATAAAGCCGAAAGGACGGCTTTCGCGTCCTTTCGGCTTATCCCATCGGCCTTACGGCTGAGGCTGCATGCGGTTCAGCAGCCCCGTGGTGCGCAGGGCGGGCACCACGGCGTGGTAGAACACCGGGGCCGCCACCACGGCCACGCCCGCGTTGATGAGGGAGGGGATGAGCTTGCTGACCATCGTCGCGCCCACGGCGTCCATCGGGTAGCCGTAGACGAAGCGGTTGTAGATGAAGGTCTTGAGCATGTACAGCGCCACGTAGGTCAGCGCCCCGGCCACGCTGGCCAGCACGGTGCGGTCGGCCTTGCCCTTGCGGGCGTGGGCGCGGTGGGCGATGACGCCGCAGACGAAGGCCATCGCGAACTTGCTAACGAACGTGATGAGCACGTTGACGATGTCGTAGCCCCCGGCCAGCGCGTCGTAAAGCGCGGAGCCCAGGCCCGCGGACAGCCCGCCGGTCACCGGGCCCAGCAGCAGGCCGCTCACCAGGCAGACGGCGTTGGCGAAGTGGACCTTCGAGCCCAGCAGCGGGAAGCGGAACAACGTCACCACGTATACCATCGCCGCCATCATCGCGGCAAAGCTGATCTTCACGGTGTCAAAGCGATTCTCCTTCATGCAATCATCTCCCGAAAATTGTCGTTGACTTTGTTTGAATAAGAGTATATACTGGAACTGATAATATGAAAAGTGCCAGAAAAGAAGTTTTTTATAAGGCCAGATGAGGGAGTAGGGAGTAGGCAGTAGGGAGTAGGGGAGGACGGCGTGGCGTAGGGGCGCTATGCCTTCCCCTTTAGGGGAAGGTGGCAGCGCCGAAGGCGCTGACGGATGAGGTCGTCCCCCGTAGGGGCGCTATGCCTTCCCCTTCAGGGGAAGGTGGCAGCGCCGAAGGCGCTGA
>JAFUWR010000357.1 GCA_017471125.1 Clostridia bacterium
AGGGCACCATCGCCGGCAAGGGCGTCATCAACAACCGCATGAGCAACATGCTGATGCAGCTGCTGGAGCGCGAGGGCGTGCCGACCCACTTCGTCAAGGAGCTGTCCGACCGGGAGACGCTGGTCAAGAAGGTCTCCATCGTGCCGCTGGAGGTCATCGTCAGCAACATCTCCGCGGGCTCCTTCGCCAAGCACTACGGCGTGGAGGAGGGCATCGTGTTCGACGCCCCGACCATCGAGTTCTCCTATAAGAACGACGATTTGGGCGACCCGCTGCTGAACCGCTACCACGCGCTGGCCCTCAAGCTGGCCACCGCCGAGGAGATCGACCTGATCGAGCGCTACGCCTTCAAGGTCAACGAGTTCCTCAAGGCGTACTTCCTCAAGCTCAACATCACCCTGGTGGACTTCAAGCTGGAGTTCGGCCGCCTGCCCGACGGCACCATCGTGCTGGCTGACGAGATCTCCCCCGACACCTGCCGCTTCTGGGACAAGGACACCGGCGAAAAGCTGGACAAGGACCGCTTCCGCCGGGACCTGGGCGGCGTCGAGGACGCTTATAACGAGGTCATGCGGAGGCTGATGGGAAAATGAGTGTGGAGTTTTGAGAGTGGAGTGTGGAGTTGCGGTACAAATCCCTGCGGGATTTGCTTCGATTTGATGCTTTGGCGTAGCGTTCGTGCGTTTCTGCGCAGCCATCGATCAAAAGAAATCCGCGAGGATTTCCACCTGAACTCCTCACTCCACATTCCACACTCCACACTCGATCAATACACAACGGAGGTTTTCCGATGAACCATAACAATTCCCGCTCAGATAGCTACGCGGCCGCGGGCGTCGACATCACCGCCGGGTACCGGGCCGTGGAGCTGATGAAGCGGCACATCGCCCGCACGAACATCCCCGGCGTGGTCTCCGGCATCGGCGGCTTCGGCGGCCTGTTCGAGCTGGACATGACGGGCCTCACCCGTCCCGTGCTGGTTTCCGGCACCGACGGCGTGGGCACCAAGCTGAAGCTGGCGTTTTTGATGGACAAGCACGACACCGTGGGCATCGACTGCGTGGCCATGTGCGTCAACGACATCGTCTGCTGCGGCGCGAAGCCCCTGACCTTTTTGGACTACATCGCCTGCGGCAAGAACGTGCCCGAGAAGATCGCCGCCATCGTCTCCGGCGTGGCCGAGGGCTGCGTGCAGGCGGGCTGCGCCCTGATCGGCGGCGAGACCGCCGAGATGCCGGGCTTCTATCCCGAGGACGAGTACGACCTGGCCGGGTTCTCCGTGGGCGTGGTCGATAAATCGAAGATATTCGAGCCGGACTCCGTACAGGCCGGCGACGCGCTGATCGGCTTGAGCTCCTCCGGCGTACACTCTAACGGCTTTTCGCTGGTGCGGAAGGTGTTCGACGTGGAGAAGGGCGGCCTGGACGTGTACTGCGACGACCTGGGCCGGACCCTCGGCGAGGCGCTGCTTGAGCCCACGCGCATCTATGTAAAGCCTGTCCTCAAGCTGGCTGAATCTGTCACGATCAAGGCCGTCTCCCACATCACCGGCGGCGGCTTCTACGAGAACATCCCGCGCAGCCTCCCCGACGGGCTGACCGCGTGTATCGCATTGAATAAACTCAATACCCCGCCGCTGTTCGACCGCATCGCCAAGGCCGGGGACATCCCCGCCCGGGACATGTACAACACCTTCAACATGGGCGTGGGCATGTGCCTGACCGTGCCCGCCGACCAGGCCGACCAAGCCGTGCGCGTCCTGCGGGAGAACGGCGAGGACGCCCGGGTCATCGGCGAGGTCGTCAAGGGCGAAGAGAGGGTCGAGCTGGTATGAAGACGCGCATCGCGGTGCTGGTCTCCGGCGGCGGCACGAACCTCCAGGCGCTCATCGACGCCCAGCGGCGCGGCGAGCTGCCCGACGGCGAGATCGTGCTCGTCGTCTCCAACAACCCCAACGCTTACGCCCTGGAGCGCGCGAAAAGCGCGGGCATCGAGACCGCTGTCTGCGCCCGCCCGGACATGGAGCGCAAGCTGATCGATACCCTCGAGGCCCATAGTATTGAAATGATGATTTTGGCGGGCTTCATGGCGATACTGTCCAGGGACTTCGTCACCCGCTGGCCCGACCGCATCATCAACATCCACCCGTCCCTGATACCGTCCTTCTGCGGCGAGGGCTTCTACGGGCTCCGGGTCCATCAGGCCGCGCTTGACTACGGCGTGAAGGTCACCGGCGCGACGGTGCACTACGTCAACGAGATCCCCGACGGCGGCAGGATCATCTGCCAGAAGGCCGTGGACATCCAGGACGGCGACACGCCCGAGGTCCTGCAGCGCCGGGTCATGGAGCAGGCCGAATGGCTGCTGCTCCCCCGGGCCGCCCAGATCGTCGCGCAACGGATCCGATCCGAGAGTGGAGAGTGAAGAGTGAAGAGTGGAGATATAGATTGCCGCGCACAGGAGCAAGCGCGTGCCAGACATCCACTCCCGCGAAGCAGCCTGATTTGGACGACCGCGGCCCCTCGTTCCCAGACATTCTTTATCTCAACTCTCCACTCTCAACTCTTAACTCTTTTCCGACCCATCGTTTAAGGAGATAAACGTATGCTTTCAATGTCAAGCGCCGCCGGTTCCACCACCTATCCGGGCCGGGGCATCATCGTCGGCAAGTCCTCCGACGGCCAGCGGGCCGTCCTGGCCTACTTCATCATGGGCCGCAGCGTCAACAGCCGCAACCGCGTGTTCGTGGAGGACGGCGGCGGCATCCGCACCGAGGCCTTCGATCCCTCCCAGATGGTGGACCCCAGCCTGATCATCTACTGGCCGGTGCGCCAGAGCGGGGACCGCGTGATCGTCACCAACGGCGACCAGACCGACACCATCTACGACTACATCCGCAACGGCGCGTCCTTCATCAAGGCCCTGCGCACCCGGGAATTCGAGCCGGACGCCCCGAACTACACCCCCCGCGTCAGCGCCATGGTCACCTTTGGCGACGGCGACTTCGCCCTCGACATGGGCATCCTCCGCGCCGGCGACGACCAGGGCTCCTGCTGCCACCGGGTGTTCTGGGAGTACGAGAAGGTCGCCCCGGGCACCGGCTATTTCCTGCACACCTACCTGCGCGACGGCGACCCCATCCCGTCCTTCACCGGCGACCCGGAGCAGGTCAGCGTGGGCGACGGCAGCGCGAAGGAGATCGCCGATGCGCTCTGGCAGGGCCTCGACGAGAACAACAAGGTCTCCCTGTGGGTCATGACCCGCGACCTCGCCACCGGCGAGGCGGATTCCGTCATCATCAACCGCAACGTGAAGGAGGAAGGCTAAATGGCCCGCGAGATCCAGTTGAAGTACGGCTGCAACCCCAACCAGAAGCCCTCCCGCATCTACATGGGCGCCCACAGCGGCCAGAGCGACCTGCCGCTGGAGGTCCTGAACGGCCGTCCCGGGTACATCAACTTCCTGGACGCCCTGAACAGCTGGCAATTGGTCAGTGAGCTCAAGAAGGCCACCGGCGTCCCCGCCGCGGCGTCCTTCAAGCACGTCAGCCCCGCGGGCGCGGCCATCGGCCTGCCGCTTAGCGATGTGCTGCGCAAGATCTACTTCGTCCCCGCGGACATGGAGCTCTCCCCCCTGGCCTGCGCCTATGCCCGGGCCCGCGGCGCGGACCGCATGTCCTCCTTCGGCGACTTCATCGCCCTGTCCGACGTGTGCGACCTGCCGACGGCGAAGCTCATACAGCACGAGGTCTCCGACGGCGTCATCGCCCCCGGCTACACCGACGAGGCGCTGGAGGTGCTGAAATCCAAGCGCAAGGGCGGCTACAACGTGATCCAGATCGACCCCGCCTACGTGCCCGCCGAGATCGAGCGCAAGCAGGTGTTCGGCATCACCTTCGAGCAGGGACGGCAGTCCCTGCCCATCGACGAGGCCATGATCGCAAACGTCGTCACCGCCAACAAGGCGCTGACCGACGCCCAGAAGCGGGACCTGCTGATCTCCCTCATCACCCTGAAGTACACCCAGTCCAACTCCGTCTGCTACGTCAAGGACGGCCAGGCCATCGGCGTGGGCGCGGGCCAGCAGAGCCGCATCCACTGCACCCGGCTGGCCGGCGGCAAGGCCGACAACTGGCACCTGCGCCAGCACGAGAAGGTCTTGGACCTGCCCTTCAAGGACACCGTGGGCCGTCCCGAGCGGGACAACGCCATCGACGTGTACATCTCCGAGGACTGGCAGGACGTGCTGGACGACGGCAAGTGGCAGAGCCTGTTTACCGTCCGCCCCGAGCCGCTGACCCGCGAGGAGAAGCGGGCCTACCTGGACACCGTCACCGACGTGGCCCTGGGCTCCGACGCCTTCTTCCCCTTCCCGGACAACATCGAGCGCGCCAAGCGCTCCGGCGTCACCTGCATCGCCGAGCCCGGCGGGTCCATCCGCGACGACCTGGTCATCGCCAAGTGCGACGAGTACGGCATCGCGATGGCGTTCACGGGCATCCGGCTGTTCCACCATTAAATCAACAAAATAACGATAGGACCGGGCCGCGCGCCCGGTCTATTCAGGAATAAGGAGAGCGCTATGAAGATACTGGTCGTCGGCGGCGGCGGGCGCGAGCACGCCATCATAAAGAAGCTCAAGGAGAACCCGGAGGTCGAGAAGATCGTCGCCCTGCCGGGCAACGCGGGTATCGCCCGGGACGCCGAGTGCGTGAACATCAAGGCCACGGACATCGACGGCATCGTGGACTACGTGAAGTCGGACCCGGTGGACTTCGCGGTGGTGGCCCCGGACGATCCGCTGGCGCTGGGCTGCGTGGACCGGCTGCACGCCCTGGGCGTCCCCTGCTTCGGCCCGGACGCCAAGGCCGCCCGCATCGAGGCCAGCAAGGTGTTCGCCAAGGACCTGATGAAGAAGTACCACATCCCCACCGCGGCCTACGAGGTGTTCGACGACCCCAAGGCGGCGCTGGAGTACGTCAGGACCTGCCCCATCCCCGTGGTGGTCAAGGCCGACGGCCTGGCGCTGGGCAAGGGCGTGGTCATCTGCTTTACGCGGCAGGAGGCCGAGAGCGCCGTGGTCGCCGCGATGGTGGAGAGCGTGTTCGGCAAGTCCGGCAGCCGCATCGTCGTCGAGGAATTCCTGGAGGGTCCCGAGGTCAGCGTGCTGGCCTTCACCGACGGCCACGTGGTCAAGCCCATGGTGTCCTCCATGGACCACAAGCGTGCCGGGGACAACGACACCGGCCTGAACACCGGCGGCATGGGCACCGTCGCGCCCAACCCCTGCTACACCCCGGAGGTGGCCGAGCGCTGCATGAACGAGATCTTCCTGCCCACCGTCGCCGCCATGAACGCCGAGGGCTGCCCCTTCAAGGGCTGCCTGTACTTCGGCCTGATGGTCACCAAGGACGGGCCGAAGGTCATCGAGTACAACTGCCGCTTCGGCGATCCGGAGACCCAGGTGGTGCTGCCGCTCCTGAAGTCCGACCTGCTGACCGTCATGCAGGCGGTGGAGGGGGAGACCCTCGCGGAGACCCCCGTGGCGTTCGAGGACGGCGCGGCCTGCTGCGTGATGCTGGCCTCCGGCGGCTATCCGGGCAAGTATGAAAAGGGCAAGGTCATCGACCTGGGCAAAGCGCCCGAAATGGCGGAG
>JAFUWR010000038.1 GCA_017471125.1 Clostridia bacterium
AAGGCCCTGCTGGCCGAGGCGGGCTACGCCGACGGCTTCGACATGGAGATCTCCGTCATGGCCGACTCCACCACCAGCCTGACCGTGTCCTCCATCATCCAGAGCTACCTGGCCGCCATCGGCGTGAAGGCCGAGATCAAGCAGTACGACGAGTCCTCCTACTACGACATCCGCCGCGACGGGGAGCTGCCCAGCTACTACAACTCCTGGTCCGCGGACTTCAACGACCCCGACAACTTCCTGTATACCTTCTTCAGCAGGAAGAACACCAAGGGCCGCTCCATCAACTACGACAACGACGAGATCCTGGACCTGCTGGACGAGGCCCGCGTGATGGTGGACTTCGACGAGCGCATGGCCGCCTACCAGACCATCGACAACGCCGTGGTGCACGAGGACGCCGTCACCCTGCCGCTGTACCAGCGCAACCACCTGTTCTGCCTCAATCCCCGGGTGCAGGGCTTCAAGGTCGCCTGGAACGGCTGGAGCGACATGAGCTTCTACACCATCTCCCTGGCCGACTGACCTAACTGTATATCACGTGGGGGACGGAACGATTTCCCGTCCCCCATATCTTTGAATACCCGGGCGGCGCAACGCCGCCCCTACGGGCGGGCGCTGGGGGCAGCGCCCCTACGGTCTTTCTAATCCCTACTCCCTACTCCCTACTCCCTACTCCCTACGTGCGGCTCACGCCGCCCCGACCCCCGGAGGTCCCCATGACAAAGTACATCGCCAAACGCCTGCTCATCACGATCCCGGTGCTGCTGGGCATCGTGCTGCTGATCTTCTTCATGCTGAACGTGGTGCCGGGGGACCCGGTGACGGTGATGATGAAGGAGCATTTGAAGGAGGACGTGGTGGAGAACCTGCGCCGGTCGATGCACCTGGACGACCCGTTCTTCCTGCGCTACCTGCGCTACGTGTGGGACATGCTGCACGGCGACCTGGGCATGAGCTGGAAGCTGTCGCGGCCGGTGACGGGCGTCATCGCGCAGGCGTTCCCGTACACCTGCCGGCTGGCCATCGCGGCGGCGCTGTTTTCGTGGATCATGGGCATCCCGGTGGGGGTCATATCGGCGGTCAAAAAGAACACCCTGATCGACCATCTGAGCATGGGCCTTTCGCTGTTCGGCGTGTCGATGCCGGTGTTCTGGGTGGCGCTGATATTGCAGAACACCTTCAAGGGCGTGCTGCCGGTGTCGGGCGTGGAGACCTGGCGGGGCTACATCCTGCCCACGGTGGTGCTGGGCTGGTCGTCCGCGGGGCGCATCGCGCGGCTGACGCGGTCGAACCTGCTCGAGGTCATGCGCAACGACTACATCCGCACCGCCCGGTCCAAGGGCCTGTCCCCGTTCCAGGTGGTGACCCGCCACGGCCTCAAGAACGCGCTGATCCCCGTCATCACCGTGATGGCGATCCAGATCTCCTCGCTGCTGTCCGGCGCGGTCATCACCGAGTCGGTGTTCGCCATACCGGGCGTCGGCTCGCTGGCGGTGTCGGCCATCAATAACCGCGACATGCCGCTGTTGCAGGGCACGGTCATCTTCACGGCGGTGCTCATCATCGCGGGCAACCTGGCGGCGGACGTGCTGTATTCCATCATCGACCCGCGCATCCGCGTGGAATAGGGGGCGGCCATGAAAAAGACGTCGAAGGACCTCTACACCGCCCGCTTGTCCAGGGAGATACTCGAGGCGGAGATACAGCCCGACGAGGGCCTGCTGCACAGCATTATCAACATGTTCCGCGTCAACCGCGCGGCGCTGCTGGGGCTGATATTGATACTCGTCATCATACTGCTGGCGGCGCTGGCCCCGGTCATCGCCCGCTACGACCCCAACGGGCTCAACCTGGCCGACATGCGCAAGCCGCCCTCCGCGGCCCACTGGTTCGGCACCGACGATCTGGGGCGCGACGTGTTCGCCCGGGTGGTCTACGGCGCGCGGACCTCGCTGATGATCGGCTTCGTGCCGTCGCTGATCTCGCTGGTGCTGGGCACGGTGCTGGGGCTGATGGCGGGGTTCCTGGGGAAGCGGGTGGACGCGGTCATCATGCGGCTGGCGGACGTGGTGCTGGCCTTCCCTTCGCTATTGCTGGCGATGGTGGTCATGTACACCCTCGGCAGCTCCATCCTCAACATGTTCATCGCCCTGTCCATCGTCAACTGGGCGGGCACCGCCCGCGTGGTGCGGGCGCAGACGCTGTCCATCAAGGAGAAGGAGTTCGTCGAGGCCGCCCGGTCCATGGGCGTGTCCCGGCCGCGCATCGTGTTTCGCCACGTGCTGCCCAACTGCCTGCCCAACCTGATCGTGCTGTTCACGCTGGACATCCCCGGGGCCATCATGTGGGAGAGCTCCATGAGCTTCCTGGGCGTGGGCGATCCCAACGCCGCCTCCTGGGGCCTGATGGTCAGCCAGGGCAAGAGCTACGCCTACATGTGCCCGTGGCTCATACTCGCCCCCGGACTGGCGATACTCGTCACCGTCATGGCGTTCAACTTTCTGGGCGACGGGCTGCGCGACGCGATAGACCCCTATATGAAGACCTGAGGATGTATCAATGGACAACATCTTAGAAGTCAAAAACCTCATAACGTCCTTCGCCTCGGACGGGCGGAAGGACCGGGCCGTCGCCGTGAACGGCGTGAGCCTGGCCGTGCCCAGGGGCAGGACGGTGGGCCTGGTGGGCGAATCCGGCTGCGGCAAGAGCGTCACGTCCCTGTCGGTGATGGGGCTGCTGCCCGACAACGGCCGCGTGGACGCCGGCGAAGCGATCTTCGGCGGGGTGGATCTGCTGCGCCTGCCGGACCGAGAGCTTCGGAAGCTCCGGGGCGACCGCGTCTCCATGATCTTCCAGGAGCCCATGACCAGCCTGAACCCGGTGATGACCGTCGGGCGGCAGGTGTCCGAGGCGCTGATACAGCACCGGGGCCTCGACCGCGCCGCGGCGAAGGCCCGGGCCATCGAGGTGCTGGGAAAGGTGGACATCCCCCAGCCCGAAAAGCGCTACAACAGCTTCCCCCACCAGCTCTCCGGCGGCATGCGCCAGCGGGTGATGATCGGCATGGCCATGGCGCTGACGCCGGACCTGCTGATCGCGGACGAGCCGACCACGGCGCTGGACGTGTCCATCGAGGCGCAGATATTGCGGCTGATGCGCGACCTCCAGCGGGAGAGCGGCACGTCGATACTAATGATAACCCACAACCTGGGCGTGGTGGCGGAGCTGTGCGACGAGGTCTACGTCATGTACGCCGGGGAGGTGGTGGAGCGCGCGGACGTGTTCACGCTGTTCAGGGCCTGCGCCCATCCCTACACCCGCGGGCTGATGGCCTCGCTGCCGCGCATGACGCCCAAGGGCCAGCGGCTCTACAACATCCGGGGCACCGTGCCCAACCTGCGGGCCATGCCCGCGGGCTGCCGGTTCTCGCCCCGCTGCGACCACGCCACCGAGCGCTGCCACCGGGAGAAGCCCGATTTGCGCGACCTGGGCGGCGGGCACCTGTGCCGGTGCTTCATGGACGGGGAGGTGGAGAAGCATGAGTGAGCTCTTGCGGGCCGAACGGCTTTCCAAGGTGTTCCCCCAGAAGCACGGCGCGGTGCACGCGGTGACCGACGTGTCCTTCACCATCGCCAAGGGCGAGACGCTGGGCCTGGTGGGCGAGTCCGGCTGCGGCAAGTCCACGCTGGGACGGCTGCTGCTCAACCTGCTGCCGCCCACCTCCGGCGCGGTGTGGTTCAACGGCGTCGACCTGTCCCGGTTGAAGGGCCGGGAGCAGCGGCGGACCCGCCGGGGCATGCAGATGATCTTCCAGGACCCCTACGCCTCGCTGGACCCGCGGATGTCCGTGGGCGACTGCGTGATGGAGCCGCTGACCGCCCACCGGGTGGGCAAGAACCGGCGGGAGCGCGTGGAGATCGCCCGGGGCCTGCTTGAGCAGGTGGGCATCCGGCCCGAGTTCTTCGCCCGCTATCCCCATCAATTCTCCGGCGGCCAGCGGCAGCGCGTCGGCATCGCCCGAGCCCTGGCGCTGGACCCGGAGCTGGTCATCTGCGACGAGCCGGTGAGCGCCCTGGATGTGTCCATACAGGCGCAGATATTGAACCTGCTCTCCGACCTCCAGGCCGCGCGGGGGCTGACCTACCTGTTCATCTCCCACGACCTGAACGTGGTGCGCTACCTGTCCGACCGGGTGATGGTGATGTTCCTGGGCCGGGTCTGCGAGCTGTCGCCCACCGAGCCGCTTTACCGGAACCCCCG
>JAFUWR010000358.1 GCA_017471125.1 Clostridia bacterium
GGACAGGTTGCGCCACACGGTGGGATATTCCGGGTCCAGCGCGGCGCTCTGCTCCCAGCAGGCCACGGCGTCGTCGAACTGGCGCTTGTCATACCACAGGCAGCCCAGGTAGTAGGGGGCCTTGGAATCCTGCGGATCATTCTCGATGGCGAAGCGCAGGGCGGCGATGTCCTCCAGCTTGTTGGGGAAGCAGTACAGCGGGTCCGCGGCGGCGGCGTCCTTGAGCGCCTCGGCGCAGGCCGCGTCGTCCCCGTCCAGATGGGCGTACAGCGCGCGGTAGTAGTGGACCATCGGGTTCGGCTGCGGGCAGCGGTCCAGGATGTCCAGCGCGTCGGCGTAGTAGCCCGCCTCGGCGTAGTCGATGGCCGCCTCGATGAAGCTGGAAACCCGGCCGTTCATCAGCCGCACGGCCTCGTCCACGTCGCCGGACTCGATGCGGGACACGTAGTCGAAGGCGTCGATCTTCAAATTCTCGGCGTACCAGGCATCCGCCTCGGCGTCCCGGCCCAGGCTGTCCAGTATCATGCCCTTCAACGCGCGGGCCTTCAGGTTGTGCCAGTTCTTGACCAGGCTGCGCTCGATGTGCTCGAGGGCCAGCTTGTAGTCGCCCCGGCGGCAGTCGATGGCGGCGAGGAAGTAGTAGCCGGTCTCCTGCTGGGCGGCGGTCCAGGTGGCCTTGTAGAAGGCGTCGTAGGCGTCGCCGTCCTTCCCCTGGTACAGCAGGGCCAGGCCCAGGTTCAGGTACGCCTCGCTGTCGTAGGGGTTGGGGTTGCGCTCGGTCATGCGCTTGATGGCGGCGCGGAAGTACGCCTCCGCCGCCTCGAACTTGCCGCGGCGCAGCAGCAGCGTGCCGTAGGCGTTGTTGGCGCGGATGTCGCCGGGGTCGCGCTTCAAGGCCTCGAGGTAGTACGGGTCGGGCAGGTAGGTGGCGTGGCGGTACTGCTCGATGTGCAGGCCGGTGAGGTAGAGCTCCTCGTTGGTCAGTATCTCCTCGGGCAGCTTGGCCGGCGCGGCGGGGTCGGGGATGCGCTCGATCTTCTCCGGCTGGGGCTTGTAGTCCACCAGCAGGCGGCCCTTTTGGTCGTACACCGCAAGGTACAGATCGGTTTTGTCCGCGTCCGTGGGGACGCTCGCCTTGAACACGTCCACCGGGGACAGCTTCGCGGTCTGCTCGAGGATGGCCCTGCCGTTCTCGGTGAGCACGACCTTCGCGTCCTCGTACACGCCGGTGGCGTACACGGTGACGTCGGCCTTCCCCTCCCCCACCTCGAGGTTCACCACGGCCTCGCGGTTGGCGTTCTTCACGTAGCCCGCGGCCTTGTAGGGCATGAACACCTGGGTGAAGGTCTTTTCCTCGAAGGGCTTGAGCCAGGTGAAGTCCGGCTGGTTGTCGCAGTACATGCCGGTCATCAGCTCGATGTACGGGCCGTTTTCATCGGTCAGGTTGCGGTCCCAGGCCCGGCCGAAGTCGCCGCAGCCCCAGGTCCACTGCTTCTTGCCGGGGGACACGTGGTGGTCGGCGATGTGCAGTATGCCCGCGTCCATGCCGTAGTCGTAGCCGCCCACGAAGTCGTAGTCCGAATGGGCGCACATGTAGGACGTGGGGACGGGGATGTTCTTGTACCGGGAGATGTCCACGCCCGCGCCGTAGTCGTGCTTGTAGTACACGCCGGTGGCGATGGGGAACTTGCTGACGTCGCGCTTGCCGTGGTCGAACACCGCGTTCACGTCCGGCGGGAACACGGACTGGGTGTTGTCGTTGACCGCCACGGCGGGGTTGGCCCACCACAGGAAGGTCTGCGGCAGGGACGTGCGGTTGTAGAGCTGGCCCTTGATCTCGATGTAGGCCCGGTCCGGGTAGAGGGTGAAGGTCATCTTGCCCTTGGTGCCGTACATCTGGTCCACCTCAGAGAGTTCCACCGCCGCGCTGCCGTCGGCGTTCCGGACCATGCGCCAGTCGGTGGGGCCGAAGGTGGTCGGGCGATGGTGCTGGGGCCAGTTGAACTCGATGCCGCCGGAGATCCACGGCCCGAGCAGGCCAACCAGCGCGGGCTTGATGACTTCATTATAATACACGAAGTCGTAGCCGTTGGTCTTGTCGTAGGCCCGCTGGATGCGGCCGCCCAGCTCGGGCAGCACCATCACGCGGATGTAGTCGTTCTCGAGCCACACCGCCTGATAGACCGCGTCCTCCTTCTCGTCCAAGATCTTGTCCACCACGGGCAGCGGATAGACCTTCCCGCTGGAACCCTGGTAGACGCGCTTTTCCAGGAACATGGGGTTCCTGTCGGGCTTGCCGATGCCATAGGTGGGGATGACCACCCGTTCCGTCCAGACCTCCGCCTGGTGCAGCTTGTGTTCCATGAATGTGCCTCCCTACTGCGTTCGCGTTGACAAATCGGGTTGGGTAACGTATAATCAATATGGATAAGTTTTTGTGTCGGGTGATGTTATGCGTCCATATGGCCGGGGCATACTGCCGCAATCCCAGATATTCATCTACGACGCCTCCGAACAGGCGCGAAGCATGTTCCTGCACGCGCTGTGCGTGGGCCACTACTTCTGTGACGGGGACTACGTGGTCAACCGCCCGAGCTTCGACAGCTACCTGCTGATCTACTTCGCCCGGGGCGGCGGCTACTGCCAGGACCGCAACCGGGGCCGCGCGCGGCTTCGGCAGGACGACTTCGCGCTGATCGACTGCTACGGCCCCCACGAGTACGGGGCCACGGAGGAAAGCGAGCTTTACTGGATCCACTTCGACGGGCCCACGGCCCGGGCGCTGTGCCAGGCCATTTGGCAAAGCGGCCAGACGCTGCCCCGGAGCTTCGAGCGCTGCCGGTCGTCCCTGGTGGAGTTCTTCGACCGCACCGCCCAGAGCGGGCCGCTGGAGGAGGCCGAGCAGAACCGGCTGATCGTCAACCTGCTGACGGAGTTTTTGGTCCGCGCCGCCCACAAGGACGAGGCCGGCGACGACCGCATCGAGCAGATCCGGGCCTACATCCTCGAAAACCCGGACAAGGACCTGACCCTCGAGGCCCTGGCGAAGCGGGCCAGCATGAGCCCGTACCACTTCGCCCGCACCTTCAAGCGGCAGGTGGGACTGCCGCCCCACGAGTACCTCATCCACGCGCGGCTCAACCTCGCCAAGTTCTACCTGATGAGCTCCAACAACTCCGTCAAGGAGATCGCCTACTCCTGCGGCTTCTCCAGCGAGGCGTCCTTCTGCACCGCGTTCAAGAACCGATTGGGGGCGACGCCGACGGCGTTTCGGATGAAACACGACATCTGACGCATCGCGTATCGAAAAACTGCGCACGGGCCGAAGCCCGTGCGCAGTTCAGCTATGCACTGACGCCGAGCCTATGGATCAGCCCAGGATGTCGTGATAGTTCTCGGGGGTGGTGATCTCGGCGGGGACGGCGGTCTCCATCTCGACCTCGTTGCCGTCGATCAGGTCGAACAGGGTGTTGACGGAGTAGGTGCCGATGGCGACGTCGGAGAAGTAGGGAGCGGCGCGCAGGGCGGAACCCTTCTCATACTCCTCGATGACCATGTAGGCGCCCATGCCCACGCAAGCGGACTCGGCGTCGACGCCGTTGGTCTCCAGCGCGCGGACGCAGCCGATGACGCCTTCCTCGTTGGCGCCCATGACCATCCACTTGGTGATCTGGGGATTGCCGGTGATGATGGCGGCGGCGGCGGTGTTGCCCTTCTCGGTGGTGCCGTCATAGTCGGCGTAGAACAGGCGGCCGTTGCCGTTGTCGGCGAACTCGGGGAACCGGGCGGACAGCACGTCGTACTCGCCGTCGGTGCGCGGCACGCAGGAGGACACGGTGGACATGGTCATGATCAGCACGCCGCAGGTCTCGTCCTCGACGTAGCCGTTCTCCTCCATGTAGTCGCACAGCCACTCGGCGCAGGAGGAGCCGATGTCGTAGCCCGCGATGCCGACCCAGGGCGCGATCTTCTCGCCGTTCACCTCGAGGGCGTCGTCAGCGGCGACCACGGCGATGCCGTACTCGGCGCACTTGTCGACGACGTTCTGGGACATGGTCTGGTCCGGGACGCAGATCACGATGCCGTCGGCGTTGTTGGAATAGGCGCGGTCGATGGCGTCCAGCATCTTGGAGCCGTCCATCAGGCAGTCCTCATAGTAGAACTCGCCGCCGGCAGCCTCGACGGTGTTCTTGGCGGCCTCGCCCTCGTTGATGAACCAGGTCTGATCGCCGGCCTTGTAGATGCCGTAGACCACCAGCTTGCCGTCGCCGTTCTTGTCGTGCAGCGCCTCAGCCATCGCGCAGCCGCCGATGATCATCATCGCGCAGAGTACCAGAGCCAGGATCTTCTTCATAGTGGTAACCTCCCTGTGTTGTTTATGTTCAAGGTCACGATGACCTTGGTCACGTTGTTACGGGCGCTGGGGGCAGCGCCCCTACTGCCTACTGCCTACTCCCTACTGCCTCACCGGTTCTTCTTGCTCTCCGCCAGCAGCCGCTTCTCGTTGTTGATCTTGCGGATGTAGTCGGCGGTCAGGGCGATGAGCAGCAGCGCGCCCTTGCCCACGTACTGCCAGAAGTTGGCGTTGGGGATGCCGGCCATGTTGAGGCCGGTGTTGAAGCTCTGTATGAGCAGCACACCGATGACCGTGCCGGGCATGCTGCCGACGCCGCCGGCGAAGGACACGCCGCCCAGGATGACCGCGGTGATGGCGTCGAACTCGAGGTTCACGTTGGCCGAGGGCTGGCCGGACTGCATGCGGGCCACGTACACGATGCCGCCGATGGAGCACAACAGGCCCATCATCACGAAGGATATGGTCACGATGCGCTTGGGGTTCATGCCGGCCAGCCGCGCCGCCTGGGCGTTGCCGCCGATGGCGTAGACGCTTCTGCCGAAGCGGGTCTTGGCCAGGATGATGCCGAAGATGATGAAGGCCACGATCATCAGCCACACGCTGAAGGGCAGCCCCAGCAGGCGGGCCTTGCCGACCCAGATGAAGGTCTGATCGGAGATGCCCACGGGCTTGCCGTCGCAGATGATGTAGGCGAAGCCGCGCATGATGGACTGGGTGACCAGGGTGGCGATGAACGCCTCGAGCTTGAGCTCATTGACCATGAAGGCGTTGCACAGGCCCACCACGCCGCCGACCACCATGGTGATCAGCAGGGTCGGGAAGAAGCCCACGCCCTTTGAGACCAGCAACGCGCTCAGCACGCCCAGGAACGCCACCAGCGCGCCCGGGGACAGGTCGTTCTGGCCCTCGATGATCAGGTAGGTGTGGCCGATGGCCACCAGGCCCACCAGGGACGCCGCGATCAGGATGTTGACCATGTTCACGGTGGTGAAGTAGTTGTGGTTCAGAAGCGAGAACACGGCCACGACCACGACCAGCGCGATGATGAGCACGATCAGGTTCCCGTTGATTTTCGATCCCTTTTTATTCATTTTGCGCTCCCCTCCATCATGCCAAGGCTCAACAGCTTCGGCTCCGTCGCGTCCTCCCGCATCACTTCGCCGCTGACCTTGCCGCCGCGCATGACGATGATGCGGTCCGACAGGCCGATGACCTCCGGCAGCTCCGACGAGATCAGTATCACGCCCAGGCCCTGCTTGGCGAAGGAGCAGATCATGTTGTAGAACTCGGATTTTGCGCCCACGTCGATGCCCTTGGTGGGCTCGTCGAGGATGAGCACCTTGGGGTGGGTCTCCATCCAGCGGGCCACGATGCACTTTTGCTGGTTGCCGCCGGAGAGCTCCACGATCTTCTTGTCCGGGGAGGGCGTCTTGATGTTGAAGGTCTTGATGCTGTGCGCCGCGACCTCCGCCTCCTTCTTGGCGCTGACGAAGCCGAACCTGTCGGCGTTCTCATTGAGGAGGGAGATGTTGATGTTCCCGGCCACGGACAGGTTCGCCAGTATGCCCTGGTCCTTCCGGTCCTCCGGCACCAGCACGATGCCCAGCTTCTGCGCGTCCGCGGGGGCCTTGCATTTGATGGGCTTGCCCTCCAGCAGCACCTCGCCCTTGGTCATCCTATCCGCGCCGATGATGGCCCGCATGACCTCCGTGCGCCCCGCGCCGACCAGGCCCGAGAAGCCCAGCACCTCGCCCTTGTGGAGCTTGAAGGACACGCCGTCCACGAAGTCGCTCTCCAGGCCGCGGACCTCGAGGAGCACCTCGCCGATCTGCTTGTCGCGGTCCAGGGAGTCGTAGATGTCGCCCAGGTCGCGGCCCACCATCATGCGGATCATCTCGGCCTCCTCGGCGGCCTTGGCGTCCAGGGTGGTGACGTAGCGGCCGTCCTTGAAGATGGCCACCTTGTCGGCGATCTGCTTGATCTCGCTCATGCGGTGGGACACGTAGATGATGATCTTGCCCTGATCCCGCAGCTTATTGATGATGCGGAACAGGCACTCGATCTCCGCGTCGGACAGGGAGGCGGTCGGCTCGTCGAAGCAGATGACCTTCATGTTCTCGCGGCTGTACGACTTCATGATCTCCACCATCTGCTGGTAGGCGATGGATAGCTCGTGCACCTTCGCCGTGGGCGATATGGGCAGCTCGAAGTCGTCGATGATGCGCTGGGCCATGGCGTTGACCTTCGCGGTGTCGATGAAGCCCATCTTCGTGGGCATGCGGCCCAGGTAGATGTTCTCCGCCACCGACAGCGCCGGCAAGATCTGCCGCTCCTGGTAGATCACGCTGATGCCCGCCTCGATGGCCTCCTGTGGGTTCTTGAAATGGGCCTCGGCCCCGTCGATCAGATATTGCCCCTCGTCCGGCTGGTAGTCGCCGTTCAGGGTCTTTAGCAGCGTGGATTTACCCGCGCCGTTTTCACCCAGGAACGCCAGCACCTCGCCCCCGTTGGCGACGAAGCTCACGTCGTCGAGCGCCTTCACGCCGGGGAAATACTTGGTGATATGCCGGAATTCGAGTGAATTTGCCATGCCCGAACACCCCCGATCCGTCTGTCGCTGTTGGCTGTCTGCTTTCATTTAACTGTATCTATTGTATCACCGTTCCCGGGTTTTGTAATTGTAAAAATTTGCCCATTCGTTTAGAAATATTGCTGTTTCCTGTTGAAGGCTGACAGTTTTTTGGAGCATATGTTATAATGGTCGGGAACGGAGGGGTACATATATGTTTATTTTGGCATCTGAAAACTTGCGCGTCGCGCTCTCGGACCTTGGCGCGGCCATCGAGGCGGTGAAGGTGAAGTATGACGGCGGCTGGCTGGACGTGGCCATGTCGCCGATCGAGGGGACGACGAACTTCGCCATGGCCGGGCGCACGGTCGGGCCCTGCTGCGGGCGCGTGCGGGGCGGGGAGATCGGCATCGACGGAAAGACTTGGTTCCTTTCAAAAAACGAGGGCGACAACCACATCCACGGCGGTCCCCACGGCTGCGCTTTGCAGGTGTGGGAGGGAGAACAGCTCTCCCCCGCCCACGTCCGATTTACGCTCGAGCTTCCCGACGGGCTGGACGGCTATCCCGGGAACCGGCGCATGACCGCGGATTACACGTTGGAGGACGACGCCTTGCGGGCGGTCTATGCCGCCGAGAGCGACGCGCCCACCTGGGTGGATATGAC
>JAFUWR010000359.1 GCA_017471125.1 Clostridia bacterium
CCGCCATAGCCTCGCCCGCCGCCGTAGCCCGGCGGCGTCCGGGAGGCGTCCACATAGCTCACCTGGGCGCGGCGCGCCGCGCCGTAGCGCTCCCGGGGCGCGTAGTCCGGCTGGTACGCCGGCCGGCTGCCGTAATAGTCGTAATAGCGTTCACTCGTCACGGAAACATCCCGCTCCTGAAAAATCGTTTTGAAATCGACGGAGGTCAGCCCCCTCTGCCTTATTCCAGTCAATATTATAGCACACATCCCGTCGGATTTTAAGTGGCAAAACGCATAAAATTTGTAAAATAAATTAAAACTTTTTTCACAAATCGCGCCCAAAAGGGCCCCCATAAGGGTAAAAACCGCATTAAGCGGCGCAAATCGTGACATAATTTGGATGAGTTTGAAATATATCTGTAATATATGTCACCGACCGGCGAAGAAATGCGGCGAGATCGTGACAAACCCCGGACCGCTTGATTTTTGCCGGGAATTAGAGTATATTATAACCGACGATGCGCGAGCGCTGCCCGTAGGGGCGCTGCCCTCAGCGCCCGCAGGGACCGCCGCCCGTAGGGGCGCTGCCCCCAGCGCCCGTATGTGGAATATAGGAGAAGCAATGAGAGAGATCGACAAGCAGACCGTCCGCGACAAGTCGAGCCAGGACAATTCGGGCATCTACCTGCTGGAAAAGAGCAAGCGGGGCGTGCTGAACGTGCTGTTCGGACGGACGATGCTCATCATACTGCTGCTGGCGGCACAGGTGTTCATACTGTACCGGGCGTTCAACTCCCTGCGGTACATCCGCTACATCTACGTGGCGCTGCAGGCGCTGTACGTGGGGCTCATCATCCACCTGGGCAACAAGTCGTCGAACCCGGCCGTCAAGATCACGTGGATATTGCTGGTGGTGCTGGCCCCGCCGGTGGGCATCTTCCTGTACATCTTCGTGGAGATGGACTGGGGCCACCGGGTGCTGAACCGGCGGCTGGGCGAGCTGATCGGCAAGACCGCGCCGATGCTGCCGGACCAGACGGCGCTGCGGGCGCGCGTGCGGGCCGAGGACCCGGCGCTGGGGAGCCTGGCGGACTACATGTGGCGCAACGGGTATTTCGACGTCTACGAAAACACCGGGGCCGAGTACCTGCCCAGCGGCGAGGCGGCGATGGAGGCCATACTGCGGGAGATCGACAAGGCCAAGAAGTTCATCTTCATGGAGTTCTTCATCATCGACGAGGGCGTCATGTGGGGCCGGGTGCTCAAGAAGCTGGAGGAGAAGGTGGAGCAGGGCGTGGAGGTGCGCGTGCTCTACGACGGCACCTGCGCGCTGTTCCGGCTGCCCTACCGCTACCCCAAGATGCTGGAGGCGCTGGGCATCAAGTGCAAGATGTTCTCGCCCCTGCGCCCGATGATGTCCACCCACTACAACAACCGGGACCACCGCAAGATCATGGTGGTGGACGGCAGGGTGGCCTTCACCGGCGGCGTGAACCTGGCCGACGAGTACATCAATGAAAAGACCCTCTACGGCCACTGGAAGGACGTGGGCGTCATGCTGCGCGGCGAGGCCGTGCGGGCGTTCACGCTGATGTTTTTGCAGATGTGGAACATCGACGAGGCCGCGGAGAACTTCGCCAAGTACCTCTATGTGGAGCGCGTGGGCGTGCCCGCCCCGGGCTACGTCATCCCCTACGGCGACAGCCCGCTGGACGACGAGCACACCGGTGAGATGGTCTACATGGACATCATCGACCGCGCCACCCGCTACGTCCACATCATGACCCCCTACCTGATCCTGGACAACGAGATGGTCACGGCGCTGACCTTCGCCGCCAAGCGGGGCGTGGACGTGTCCATCATACTGCCCCACATCACCGACAAGCGCTACGCCTTCGCGCTGGCCAAGACCCACTACCGCCAGCTCATCGAGGCCGGGGTCCATATCCTCGAGTACACCCCCGGCTTCGTCCACGCCAAGGTGTTCGTGTCCGACGACGAGAAGGCCGTGGTGGGCACCATCAACCTCGACTACCGAAGCCTCTACCTCCACTTCGAGTGCGCCGCCTACCTGTGCGGCATGCCCGCCGTCATGGACGTGGAGCGGGATTTCGTCGAGACCGCCGCGAAGTGCCACGCGGTCACGCTGGAGGAGGCCCGGGCCATCCCCATCCCCACCCGGGTGGCCGGGTGGCTGCTCAAGGTGGTAGCACCCTTAATGTAGAATTGAAAATTGAGAATTGAGAATTGAAATGCGCGCGGCGGCGTTCCCTCGCCTTCCCCTTTAGGGGAAGGTGGCACGGCGGAGCCGTGACGGATGAGGTCGTTACCCCAGCCTTCCCCCGGTGGGGAAGGTGGCACGGCGAAGCCGTGACGGATGAGGTCCCCCGCGCAGAAAACCCCCGCATTTTTCGTCGTTTTGACCACGTGCTTTCGTCCCGAAAATATGGTATAATAATACGGGAAGGGTTATTCCGTACCGGGGCCGCGAGGCCCCGGTCGGCGTTTAGCGCCGGAAGCATCGCCGCAAACGACGGGCGATGAGGGCATCGCCCCTACCGACGGCATCGAGGCGTAGGGGCGCTGCCCCCAGCACCCGGGCAAAGCGCAGTCATAGCAAAGGAGCGTAGCAGGCATGGTTGGACAGGTCGTGGAGCATGTGCGGTTTGGACGCGGCGTGGTGACGGGCTTCGAGCCGCCCCGCATGGAGGTGCGCTTCGACGGGGAGGACGCGCCCCGCCGTTTCTCCTACCCCGGCGTGGTGTCGAATTTCCTGCGGTTCACGGACGCGGACGCCGCCCGCAGGGCGAAGAGCGACCTGGACGCCGCCGACGTGCTGGACCAGCAGGCGGTGATGGCGAAGATCGCCGCCAATCGCCAGCGGGAGGAGGCCATCGTCGAGCGTCGCCTGGAGGCCCTGCGCAAGAAGCGCACCGACGCCGCCAAAAAGGCCGCCGAGCGCCGCAGGCAGGCGCTGGCCGGGAAATCCGAAAAGTGAACAGGACTGCTTGACACAGTCGTAGGGGCGCCGTTGCGGCGCCCGCCCAAGTACATATCGCAGCGTTGTACCCGGCGGGCGGCGCAACGCCGCCCCTACGATTGCATATGGCCATATGGAAGCGCAAGAGAGCATCTCCACTCTCCACTCTCCACTCTCCA
>JAFUWR010000039.1 GCA_017471125.1 Clostridia bacterium
CACCGGCGATCCGCTCGACGAGGATTTCCGCAAACAAATCATCGACGTATTCATCAATTCCGTTTACCTGTACGATGACCGCGTAATTATATTTTACAATATCCGCGGAGGAAAGCAGGTTTCATACATAGACCTCGCAAGTGCTTCTGATCTTCCAACAGAGCCGGAAGGTTCGGATTTGAAAGCGCTTGGTGTATTTGACAGACAGGGCACTTCTTGCAAGGAAGTGTCCTGTTTCTTTATATTTCAAAGGCCGTCGATCAGGTCCAGCATCGTCAGCGTCACCTGCGCGACGACCCTGGCTTTTCTATGGATGCTTGTGACGCAGTTCACCGTTTCCCATCACATTCCGCATGTCCCCATTGTACACCATATCGGATCTTACCATCGATGAAAGGCGACCGGTGCAGGTCGTGAAATGGGGCGCATCTCATGGAAGACCCTCATATGTACAGAGCACGGCGCGATGTGAGCGCCGTGTTTTTCATATCAAAAAGGAGGAAGGCCCCCGAAGGAGCCCTCCCCCATTCCGTATTGAGAATTATTCGTCCTCGCCGAAGGCCATCTTGACGGCCTTGATGGCGAAGGTCATGTTGCGGCCCATGGCGATGCCGGGCATGACGCAGGGATAGTTGTTGTAGAAGAAGCCGCCGGCGTTGTCGCCGCAGACGTACAGGTTCTCGATGATGCCGCCGTCCGCGGACTTGACGCGGGCCTTGGCGTCGCAGAGGATGCCCTGCTCGGTGGTCAGCAGGCACGCGCCCAGCCAGTAGCCGTAGTAGGGCGCGGTGCGCAGGCTGGACAGGCGATAGGCGGGCTTGCCGAAGTCCACGTCGTCCTGGTTGTCATAGAGCTCGTTGTAGCGCTCGACGGTCTTGAGGAAGGTCGCCTTGGCCTCGGCGTCGAAGCCCAGCTTGTCGGCCAGCTCCTCGAGGGTGTCGCACTTGAAGGCGTTGCCCTTTTCGATCTGCTCCTCGAAGCGATCCAACTGGGCCTGCGGGTTGGCGCGGGTCTGGGCGGAGCAGCCCAGGGTGTGGAAGCGCTGCACGTCGTCGGGCATGTTGGCGTCGAAGATGATGGCGTACACGTGGCCGGGCTGGCCGTAGGCGGCGTAGCTCATCTGGTCGTAGGTGCCAGCCTCGCAGGTGAAGCGCTCGCCCTTGCGGTTGACCTTGAGGAAGGGCTGGGTGGACACGTTGAACTGGCCCTCGGTGGCCGGGAAGTACTTGTCGCCGGCGGCGGTGACGGCATAGCCCGCGTCCACGCCGGGGGCCACGATGCCGCGGTCAAACAGCATCGGGGCGGATTCCTTCTGCATGTCCGCGCCGATCCAGCAGGCGGCCTTGATGCCGTCGCCGGTGTCCAGCGGCCAGGCGTTGTTGTAGGTGGTGACGGCGGTGCCCATGGGATCGAGCTGCTCCATCATGTCGGAGTTGTAGGGATAGCCGCCGGTGGCCAGCAGCACGCCCTTGGCGGCGTTGATGCGGATGTAGCTGCCGGTCTCGGTGTTCTGGGCGATGACGCCGGTGACCTTGCCGGACTCGTCCTTCTCCAGCTTCACCATGGGGGTGTTGTAGTCCACCTCCACGCCCGCGGCGTCGCGCATGACGTTGGTGAACATCTCGTTGCGGTCAGGGCGGCCGCCGGGCATGTTCCAGAAGTGCTCGCAAACCGGGAAGAACAGGCCGGTGGGGTCCTCCTCGGGCCAGTGGGCCTCGTCGCCCACGGTCACGTCGCAGACGGCGTCGGGATAGTACTCCTCCATGCAGCCCTTGACGAACTCGTGCATGGCGGCGGACTCGTCGTACCAGGTGTTGAACAGGCTCAGGTCGCACTTGCCGCTGGAATACTTCTTAAGCTCCCTGAGCAGCATGCCGCGGTCGCAGAAGCCGCCGGCCTCGACGATCTGGGGCGTGTTGATGGCGCCGTACCAGCCGCGCACGCGGGCCCAGGTGGTGCCCTTCTCGATGACGCGGAAGTTGTAGCCCTTCTTGGCCGCGTAAGCCGCCGCCGCCAGGCCGCCGTTGCCCGCGCCGACGATCAGGAAGTCGGTGTCCCAGGTCTCGGCGATGTCGGCCTCGTCGATCTCGGGGGCCTCGCCCAGCCAGTCGGCCGCGCCCTCTTCCTCGGCCTTGGTCTCGAGGACCTCCACCGGGATCTCGCCCTTGGCCTGGAGGATGCACTTGTTGGCGGCCTCCATCACGGCGGAGGAGGTCACGGTGGCCCCGGCCACGGCGTCGATCTCCGCGCCCTGGGACGCCAGCAGCGCGGCCTTCAGCTCCTCGGCGGCGGCCTGGCCGATGTCGGCGGTCTCGCCGGACACGTCCAGCACCACGTCGGTGATGGCGGTCTCGGAGAAGGTCATGGTGACGATGACGGTGTTGATGCCCTGGGCCGCGGCGGTGTAGGTGCCGGGGGTGTAGATGGCTTCCTCAGCCAGCACCGGCAGGCCGGTGACCGCGCCGACGGCGATGGCCGCGGAGCCGGCCAGCGCGCCCTTCAAAAAGCTGCGACGGGATAACTCTTTCATGGGACATTCCTCCATTCGATATATTTATAACCATTATAGCATGTTATAGGCTCAAACTGCAAGTAGTTTTTTGTACTTTGTTTACGTCCGCTTTTGGTGTCAAATCGTATCGAGGATGAATTCGATAATAATAACCCTTGACTTTTGGCACAACAGCAAATAATATTAAGGTATCTTTGGATGTCATCAATATGATTTCGGGAATACGAGGAGCGACGCTATGAAGATCATCGACTGCAAGCTGAATCACCTGAAAAACCCGCTGGGCTGGGACGTGACCGACCCGACCATCTCCTACGTGGTGACCAAGGCCCGGGGCAAGAAACAGGCCGCGGCCCGGGTCCGGGTCGCGCTGGACGCAAATTTTGAAAATGTCATCTACGACAGCGGCGAACGGGCCGACATCGTCTCAACCGCCTTTCGACTGCCCATCGAATTAAAGCCCATGACCCGCTACTACTGGAAGGTCGCGGTCACGGACGACGCGGGCGACGGCGCAGAGAGCGAAGTCCAGTGGTTCGAGACGGCGCGGGACGGCGCGTGGCAGGCGCAGTGGATCAGCCCCGACGCAGACAAGTCCGTGCAGGCCGTGGTGTTCACGGATATCCATGTGGACAAGCCCGTGGCCCGCGCCCGCGCCTACATGGTGGGCCTGGGCCTGTATGAGCTCTACCTGAACGGCGAGAAGCAGGGCGACGAGTGCCTGCTGCCCGGGTTCCACGCCTACGACAGCTGGCTCCAGTACCAGACCTTCGCGCTGGACCTGCGGGAAGGGTCGAACCGCTTCGAGGTCATGCTGGGCGACGGCTGGTACAAGGGCAACTTCGGCCTTGCGAAGCGCTACGAGAACTACGGCGACCGGCTGGCGGCCATCGCGGAGATACACATCTGGTACCAGGACGGCACGGAGGCCGTGGTCGGAACGGACGAAACGTGGCGAGCGCGGCGCAGCCCGGTGGTCGAGACCGGCATCTACTGCGGCGAGGTCTGCGACGCCACCCTGGACACCTCCGAGGTGTTCGGCGTGAAGCCCATCGACCTGGGCTATGACCGGCTGACGCCCCGGCTGTCCCCGCCCATCGTCGTGCACGAGCGCATCAAGCCCATAGAGGTCATCCACACGCCCGCGGGCGAGACGGTGCTGGACATGGGCCAGAACATGGTGGGCTGGCTCCAATTCGACTGCGACGCGCCACGGGGCACGCGGATACATCTCCTGTTCGGTGAGATATTGCAGAACGGCTGCTTCTACAACGACAACCTGCGCACGGCCAGGGCCGAGTTCACCTATATCTCCGACGGCACGCCGCGCACCGTGCGGCAGCGCTTCACCTTCTACGGCTTTAGGTTCGTGAAGGTCGAGGGCTGGCCGGGCGAGGTGGACCCGGACGCCTTCACCGGGCTGGTCATCCACTCCGCGATGGACGCCCGCGGCGACATCGAGACCTCCGACCCGCTGGTGAACCAGTTGGTGCGCAACGCCCGCTGGGGCATGAAGGGCAACTTCCTGGACGTGCCCACCGACTGCCCCCAGCGCGACGAGCGCTACGGCTGGACCGGCGACGCGCAGATCTTCTCCGGCACGGCCTGCTTCTTCATGGACACCGCCGCGTTCTACGCCAAGTATGGCCGCGACCTGTGGCTGGAGCAGCAGAAGCTGGGCGGCAGCGTGCCGGACGTTGTGCCCGTGGCCAACTATCCCGGCGACGCCTCCACCGCCTGGGCGGACGCGGCCACGGTCATCCCGTGGAACGTGTACCTGCACTCCGGCGACGCCTCCATCCTCCGCCGCCAGTTCAACAGCATGAAGGGCTGGGTGGACTACATGAACCGGCAGGACGACGCCGACGGCTCCAAGCGGCTGTGGCTCACCGGCGCGCACTACGCGGACTGGCTGGCCCTGGACGGCAGCTATCCCGGCGGCGTGTTCGGCGCGACGGACCCGGGCATGATCGCCAGCGCGTACTACTACCACTCCGCGGACATCGTCGCCCGAGCCGCCAAGGCGCTGGGCCGGGACGCGGACGCCATGCACTACCGCAAGCTGGCCGACGAGATCAGGGACGCTTTCCAAAAGGAATACTTCACCCCCACCGGGCGGCTGGCCGTGGACACCATGACCGGCTACGTGGTGGCGCTGTACTTCGGCCTCGCGCCGGAGGACAGCCGCGAGCGCATGCGGCAGGGGCTGCTGAACCGGCTGCAAAAGAAATTCTACCACCTTGAGACCGGCTTCGTGGGCACGCCGTACCTGTGCAGGGTGCTGTCCGAGCACGGCCTGAACGACGTCGCCTACCACCTGCTGCTGGAAAAGGGCTATCCGGGCTGGCTCTACGAGGTGCTCATGGGCGCGACCACCATCTGGGAGCGCTGGAACTCCGTGCAGCCCGACGGCAGCATGAGCGGCACCGAGATGAACAGCCTGAACCACTACTCCTACGGCTCCATCGTCGAGTGGATGTTCCGCGACATGCTGGGCATCGCTCCCTCCGAGGGCGCCCCGGGCTTCAAGCGGTTTGCCCTCGCGCCCCGGCCCAACTACCAGATCGGCGCGGCGAAGGCGACCCTCGATTCCGCGGCGGGCCGCATCGGATCCGAATGGAAGCTGGAAGACGGCAGGCTGTCCTTCCGCTTCGTCGTGCCCTTCGACGCCGAGGCCGAGATCGTGCTGCCCGACGCCGACGCCGAGATCGTCCGCGCCCAGACCGACGCCGAGGTCAGGCAGGTCGGCAACAGCGTGTCGCTCACCGTGGGCGCGGGCGAATACCGCTTCGAGTACGCGCCCACCACCCCCTACCGAAAGACCTATTCGATAGATTCGAGCTGGGCGGAGGTCCAGGAGAGCCCCGAGGCCTACGCCATCGCAAGGCGGGTGTTCCACTTCACGGAGGACCACATCCCCTTCGAAAAGGAGGTCTGCACCCTCCGGGAGATGAGCTGGGGACCGTTCTCGTCCCTGACCCCGGCGGAGCGCGAAACGCTCGACCGCCTGCTCCGCGAGGTGGAATGACATACCCCATGACAAAAGCAGCCGCGCCGCGAGGTACGGCTGCTTTTGCGCTGTGTGATGGTTCTGTGACCGTTCGTGTGATAAGCTATGACCATGAAAGCGCTTCGGCGCATCGACATTCCAAAGGAGGTCACGCAAATGAGCAACAATGAGATCAAAAACCCCGAGGACATCCGCGAGCTGAGCCTCGAGGAGATGGAGGATGTCACGGGCGGCGGCATGCGCGAGATCGTCGCCGGTGTGACCCTGGCCGCCATGACCATGACCGGCGGTGCGGCGGGCGCGTTCGGCCTGGCCAACGCCATCGCCGAGGAACACGGCGCGTTCATCGAGACCGCGCCCATGAGCGCCATCGAGGGCCCGGTGGGAGAGGTCGTCTTTGAGATCGGAGACCCGACCCCGCCCGACGTCATCGACGCCGCGCCGATGGAGGTCTCGGACATGGCGCTGGAGGCCGAGGTCATGGACGCCGCCGACGCCCAGGCCCGGGACATCCAGGTGGGCGACACCGTGACCATCAACACGGGCACGCCGGAGAACGCCGGGGTGTGGAAGAAGTGGGATTACCTGTCCGCGGGCAAGAAGGCCAACTGGTCCCTGCCCAACGGCACCCAAGCGACGCTCGTCAAGGCCGCCAAGTACCACTCTGGCAAGGGGCGGAACTACGCCATGATCGAGTTCACCTACAAGGGCAAGGCGTGCCAGGGCTGGGTCGCCGCATCCATCATCGGATTGCCGCGATGAGCGCCGAGGCCGGCGCTGCCGGATAAATGGCGGCTTTTCGCGTCAAGACGCGCCTCGGGACGGGAACCTCGCCGCGGGACGCATCGTCAAACAAACAACCATAATGGAGGAGGAATCACCATGATGAAGAAGCTTTACATGACATGCTTGGCGCTGCTGACGGCGCTGGCGCTGCTGGCAGTCTCCGCGCTCGCGGAGGCGGACAACTGGACCCGGGGCGTGCTCTCGGACGAGGCCGTGGCCGCCGAGTTCCCCTATCACGCCATCGTGGACCTGGGCGGCGCGTCGGCGCTGATCGTCTCCACCACGCCGGACGGGTTCATCACCTCGGAGGACAAGGCCGTGGTCTACGTCGACGACGCGGGCGCGGCGAAGGCCGTGCTCGAGGTCGGCGGCGGCGGCGGGGTCAAGTTCTTCGCGAATGCGGACGAGGGCGCGCTGACCCATTACAGCCGCCTGTCCGGCGAGGAGCACATCGAGGTCTATCACCTCAGCAGCGGCGCGCTCGAGCCGGTGGTGACGGCGGATCGGTACGCGCCCCATCACTATCCCGAGCAGGATAGCGAGGACACGCTCTG
The DNA here is from genome assembly GCA_017471125.1 of Clostridia bacterium. Classification (GTDB taxonomy): domain Bacteria; phylum Bacillota; class Clostridia; order Christensenellales; family Aristaeellaceae; genus UBA2862. The sequence goes on from JAFUWR010000039.1 coordinate 6,863, forward strand.
GTTCAAGGACGGCGAGGCCGTCTCCGAGGCCGAGGGCCAGGCGCTGTTCGACCTGTACGCCGCGGGCGACGCCATCGCGTATGCGGGCGACCCGGCGCTGGCCTTCGAGGGCCGCTGGGGCTCGGGCCGCTGCACCATCGACATCGCGCGGCAGGATGACGGCAGCTTCCAGGTCCACATCGGCTGGGGCAGCAGCGCCTCCGAGCAGGCCGAGTGGGACTACGTCTGCGCCTACGACGTGGACGGCCAGCGCCTCGTCAACACCATCCCGGGCACCATGGCCGTGGTCACCTATGGCGAGGGCGGCGAGGTCACCGACAGGGCCGTCGAGTACGAGGACGGCGACGCGACGTTCGCCATCGACGGCGAGGGCATGCTGACCTGGGACGACGCCAAAGAGAACGCCGCCGAGGGCATGCGCTTCGAGCGCGGAGCCGCCATCGACTGATCGCGCCATATCAAAACAGGGCCGCGGAGCAGCTTAGCCGTCCGCGGCCCTGTTTTTGTCTTCATGTCAGCCGGTGACCTTCAGGGAGTTCTGCAGGTCGCTGTTCTGCTTCTCGGTGTCGCCGAGGGCCGCGTAGACCTGCGCGCGCTGGTAGTAGCTCTGCTGGAGCTCGTAACCGGCGTCGATGCAGACGGTGTAGTCCGCCAGCGCGGCCTCGAGGTCGCTCAGCGCTGCCCGGCACACCGCGCGATAGTAGTACGCGCCGGGGTTCACGTCGCCGACCTCGGTCGGTTTCTGACCGACTCCGGTCTGTTCCGCGTCGGTGCCGTCGCCGATCAGCTCGGTGAAGGTGGCGACGGCGGTCTCATAGTCGCCCAACTGCATCTGGCAGATGGCCAAGTCATAGCGGGCGTCGGCCACGTAGGGCTCCGTCTCGATGGACTTGGCGAAGTCCTCGCTGGCCGCCTGCCACTGGGCGCTCAGCAGGGCGCACACGCCGCGGTTGTAGTAGAGGTCCTCGAACGCGCCGCCCTTGGCCTCGCAGGCGTTGAACGCCTCGATGGCGCCGGCGTAGTCGCCGGTGTTCATCCGGCACACGCCGATGTTGTACTGCGCGCCTGCGCCGTAGGTCTCGTCGTCGGCGTAGGCCTCGAAGGCGGCGACGGCGTCCTCGTACTGGCCCGCCTGCATCTTGTAGAGCCCGGACTGGAAGCCCGCCTCGGCCACCTCGCCGCCCGCGCCCTCGACGAACTTGTCGTAGGCCGCCTGCGCCGCCGCCACGTCGCCCTTGGCCTCGTTGAGCTGGGCCACGGTCTCGTAGAGGGAGGTGTCCTGGGAGAGCTCGATGTACTTCTCCAGGCTTGCGATGGCCGCGTCCACGTCGCCCTGGGTGGTGTACACCTGGGTGCGCACCAAGTAGGCGTCGGCCAGGTCGGGCTGCACGCGGATGGCGGCGTCCAGGTTGAGCAGCGCCATGTCGTCCTTCCCCTCGATCACGTCGATGCACGCCCGCTTCAGGAGCAGGTCGGCGTACATGGTCGGGTCGGCCTGCCGGTCGCAGTAGGCGAAGCAAATGTTCAGGTACGCCTTCGCGGCGTCGTAGTCCTGGGCGTTGATGGCGTTCAGGGCCAGCGTGTAGCTGGCGTCCAGCTTCTGCGTGTCCATGATGGCCGCCGCGTCGGCGGTCTCCGCCACGACCGGCACGGCCAGCAGCATGATCGCCGCGAGCGCCGTGGCCATGAGCTTCTTTACGTTCATTCGTATTACCTCCAAGCGGTTTTCAAAACCATAATAATCCAAACCGGGTGGATTGTCAAGCATTGTTTCTCTGGTCCCCTCTCGCCGAAGGCCTTCCGCACGCACTGGTACGCGCCCACGATCAGGCGGTCGCCGGTGGCGTGGCCGTGGCTGTCGTTGATCTCCTTCAGACCGTTCATGTCGATGGCGATGTAGGTCAGGTCGTCGGGCAGGGGCGCCTCGGCCCGCTTCGCCAGCGCGTCCTCGTAGGCGCGGCACGTCCTATTTGACCCAGATGTTCAGCGCCATGTAGCCCGCCGCGATCAGGAGCAGGCACAGGTAAAAGGCCCGGTAGCGCCAGATGTACTGCCCGTACAGCCCGGGGTCAGCAGGGTATAGGTCATCATGAACAGCTCCAGTATGACCACCACGGTCATGGCCGTCATGGATATTCCCCACCTTTGTACCACAGTTACAGGCATATGTCTACGATGTAAAGGGCTTAAGCGAATATATTATCTTCGCGATAAGATTTTTGTTGCGGGAACCGCGATTTCATGTTATAATAAAACCATCTTATTAGTCATATTTTACTGTGGGTCGGTGTGCGCATGAGATCGATATCGAAAAAGCGGAACGGTATGTCCGCCCTCCAGAACATGCTGGTGACCGTGGTCATCATAATGTTCTTTTTGGGTGTCATCATATCTTATTACGCCATGCTCTACGCCCAGACCCGGGCCAACATCATCAACAACGGCGAGCTGAACGCCGTCAAGGCCGCGAACCAGATCGACCGCCACCTGTCCACCGGCGCGGACGCCATCAAGCTGACGGGCTACACGCTGGACAACATGATCCGCGACGACCGCTCCCAAGCGGAGATACAGGCGTACCTCGAGGATCAGTCCTTCGCAACGGCCATCGTGCTGGCGGCCCAGTCCAACGGCATCTACGGCTACATCAACGGCGAATACCTGGACGGCGTGGGCTGGGTGCCGGACAGCGACTACGTCGCCACCGAGCGCCCCTGGTATGTCGAGGCCATCGCCCGGTCGGGCAAGGTCGTGGTCATCGACCCGTACATCGACGCGCAGACCGGCAGCATGATCATCACCTTCGCCAAGACCCTCTGCGACGCCAAGAGCGTCGTCGCCATCGACATCTCCATGGAGGAATTGCAGGCGCTGACGGAGGAGATCGCCTCCACCGGCAGCACGGACATGGAGATCGTGCTGGACCACAGCTACCAGGTCATCTCCCACTCCGACATGGGCGAGCTGGGCAAGAACTACCTGCGGGAGGAGGGCACCTTCGGCCACGCCGTGGTGGAGGCGCTGCGGCAGCAGGGACCGGAGGAGAACTACTTCTCCATGCGCTACGGCAGCGACACCTACATCGTCTACGCCATGTCCATCGAGAACGACTGGGTGTGCCTGTCCGTCACCAACGCCACCACCGCCTTCGACCAGCTCCGCATCCCGCTGGTGCTGACCATCGTGGTGTCCGCGGTCATCATCGCCATACTGCTCGTCATCATGATACGCTCCAACCGCAAGGAGGCGCTGGCCGAGGAGATGAAGCAGCTCGCGGACCAGCAGACGGAGTACGCCTACAACGACCAGCTCACCGGCCTCAAGAACCGCCGCGCCTACGCGGAGATCGTGGCCCGGCTCGCCAAGGCGCTGCCGAAGGGCTGCCGGGTCGTGATGTTCGACGTGAACCGATTGAAGCAGATCAACGACACCCTCGGGCACAAGGCCGGGGACGAGCTGATCCGCGCCGCGGCGGACTGCATCCACGCCTGCTTCGAGGGCGTCGAGGACGTGTTCCGATTGGGCGGCGACGAGTTCTGCGTCATCACGACCGCAGCGGAGGACAAGGCGAAGGCGTGCCTCGAGGCGCTCGAGGCCCGGGCTGCGGCCTTCAAGGGCGAGTTCATCGACGGCTTCACCATCTCCTACGGCATGGCGTCCGACGCGGAGGCCCCGGACATCGAGGGCATCGTCAAGGAGGCCGACCGGCGGATGTACGACTACAAGCGCAGCTTTTACAGCCGCGCCGGGAACGACCGGCGGCAGTCGCGCTGAACCGACGTTATACCGATGGAAAGAGAGAAATACCCTATGACAAAGACCACGCTTGGACGGCTGCTTGGGGCGCTGCTCGCCGTGCTCCTGCTTATCGCGCTGACGGGCTGCGCGAAGCAGCCCGCCGAGGAGACATCCGCAGACACCTCCCTCGCCACCGTGCTGGACAGGGGCGCGCTGATCCTGGGCCTGGACGCCAGCTTCCCGCCGATGGGCTTTACGGACGAGAACGGCGAGATCGTGGGCTTCGACATCGACGTGGCCCAGGAGGTGTGCGACCGGCTGGGCATCAGGCTCGTCAAGAAACCCATCAACTGGTCCGAAAAGGAGGATCTGTTGAACGGGCGGGAGATCGACTGCATCTGGAACGGCATGTCCTCCAACGCCTCCCGGGCGGCGGCGATGGCGCTGTCCGACCCGTACATGACCAACGAGATGATCTTCGTGGTGTCCGGCAGCGGCGACATCCGCGCCATGAACCACCTGTCCGGCAAGACCGTCGGCGTGCAGCGCGGCTCCACCGCCCAGGAGCTGCTCGAGGCCGCGGACATCGTCACCGACGTGACCGTCGCGGCAGGGGACGACAACGTGGCGCTGCTCGATGAATTGGAGAAAGGCACGCTGGACGCCGTGTTCCTCGATTCAGTGGTGGCCTACTACACCATCGCCTCCGGGGACCGGGCGCTGTACATCCTGCCGGGCAACCTGGCCGAGGAGGACTACGTCATCGGCTTCCGCAAGGGCGACCTGGCCCTGCGGGACAAGGGGCAGTCCGTCATCTACGACATGAACGTGGACGGCAAGCTGGCCGAGATCTCCGACAAGTGGTTCGGCAGCGACATCACATCCCTAAAATAAGTGCGCGCAGACCTGCTCGCCAGGACGAAAGGAGAGCGATCTCACATGATGAGCGCCGTGTTGAAATTCTCACAGGAGCACGCCGACTTCCCCGTCATCGACTTCCTCAACCAGTCCACCTTCGACGAGCTGATCGCCGTCGACCTCAAATCGGACCGTTACAGGTATGTCTACAACGTGGATGAGAAGTACTGGACGCCGTCCCTGGAGGGCACGTACAGCACGTTCTTCGATCACGTGGCCCATCACGTCATCCATCCCGACGACCAGCCGCTGTACCGGCGGATGGCGGACCCCGCCGTGCTCAAGCAGAAGCTGGACGAGTGCAACGGGCTGTACAACTTCGAGTTCCGCGCCCCGACCCAGGACGGCGACTGGCGCTGGTGCGAGCAGTACGTGGTCGGCGGCGCGCGGCAGAACGTGCCCGACGACCTGGTCTACTACTACATCTACGACATCCAGAGCCGCAAGGACCGCGAGGAGGGCAAGGGCCGCGTGCCCGTCCACGCCCGCATCCAACTGGATGCGCTGACGGGCCTGCCCCGGGAAAAGGACTTCTACACCGCCGCGGAGACGGTGCTGGCGGACACGCGCATCAACTGGCTGCTCATCGCCGCCGACCTCCAGCACTTCAAGCTGTTCAACGAGTGGTATGGCCGCGACCTGGGCGACCGGGTGCTGTCGGGCATCGGGCAGGCGCTGGGGAAGATCGCCGAGTCCCACGACGGCGTGGCCGGGTACATGGGCGGCGACGACTTCGCCCTGCTGCTGCCCGCGGAGCGCTTCGATCCGAACCTGCTCTACAACACCATACAGGACGTGGTCAACAGCCACGGCGCGGCGGTCGGCTTCCTGCCGTCGCTGGGCGCGTGCTACTCCAACGGCAGCACCTCCATCTACCAGCTCTACGACGAGGCGACCCTCGCCTGCCAGGAGGCGAAGAAGGACTACAAGACCCGCATCGTGTTCTACTCCGCCGCGCTGGTGGAGCAGACCGCCGAGGACTACAAGGTGCTGTCCGACTTCAAGGACGCGCTGGCCAACGGCGAGATCACCTTCTTCATGCAGCCCCAGTGCCGCGCCATCAACGGCCAGATCGTGGGCGCGGAGGCGCTGGCCCGGTGGATCAAGCCGGACGGCACCCGCATACCGCCCATATCGTTCATACCGACCCTCGAGCGCTACGGCTTCATCCCCGACCTGGACCGGCACATCTGGGAGGAGGTCTGCAAGTGGGCGCGGCGATCCCTGGACAAGGGCAACCCGCTGATCCCCGTGTCCGTGAACATCAGCCCCGTGGACATCTTCACCATGAACGTGACCGAATATTTCATCGGTCTGATCGAAAAGTACCACCTGCCCAAGTCCGCCATCAAGGTGGAGATCACCGAGAGCGCCTACGGCGAGGACTCCAACAAGGTCCGCGACACCGTGCAGGAGTTCCGCGACCTGGGCTTCGCGGTGCTGATGGACGACTTCGGCAGCGGCTTTTCGTCGCTGAACATGCTGCGTGAATTGAACGTGGACATGATCAAGCTCGACGCCTACTTCCTGCGCATGGAGGAGGCCAACGAGAAAAAGGGCATGCACATCCTCGAATCCGTGGTCAACATGGCCAAGACCATGTCCATGCCCATCATCGTCGAGGGCGTGGAGACCACCGAGCAGCGGGCATACCTGATGAGCCTGGGCTGCCGGTACATCCAGGGCTACTACTTCTACAAGCCTATGCCCGCCGACCAGTTCGAGGCGCTGATCGCCGACCCGAAGAACGTGGACCCCCAGGGCTTCACCTTCAAGTTCAACGAGGAGTTCCACATCCGGGAATTCTTGAACGACGACGTGTACTCCGACTCGATGCTCAACCACATCATCGGCCCCGCCGCCATCTACGCCTGGCACGGGGACGAGATCGACATCGTGCGCTTCAACCAGCAGTTCTACCAGACCGTGCACGTGCCGGACTTCACCGAGCGCCTGCTGGGCATCCAGCAGTACATGCCCGAGCGGGAGGTGCCGATGCTGCGCGAGGCGCTCCGGCAGGCCTACGCCGACCGGCTCAACGGCTCAAGCGCCATGCTGACCTTCAACAAGATCGACGGCAGCAGCGCCCGGTTCCTGATACAGTTCTACTTCCTGAACGACGACGGCGGGTCCAAGCGCTTCTACGGCTCCGCCCGGGACGTGACGGAGATCGCCAGCCTCCAGCACCAGATGAACCTGCTGTCCCGGTTCGTGTCGCGGACGGTGCTGTTCATGACCGTGAAGGCCGAGGGCTGCTCCTTCGAGGTGGTGGCCCACGGCCTCGAGAAGGCGATGGGCGTCGGTCGGGCGCAGATGGAGGCCGAGCTGAACAGCGCCCAGTTCTACAAGCGCCTCATCCCGCGCAACGAGAGCGTGCTGTGGAAGCTGGGCTTCAAGTGCATCGACATGAAGGAGAGCGTGACCCAGCGCTTCATGATGGACGGCACGGAGGAGGAGCCGCTGCATCTGGTGGTCGACGCGGACTACGTGGAGGACCCGCTGAGCGATGTGAAGTGCATCCTGTCGATGCGGAGGGAATGACTACATATGAAAAGGGCGCGCCGCCGTCACGACGGGGGCGCGTCCTTTTTGTCCAATGTGCTCTCGAGCTGCTCCACCGGCATGGGCTTGTAGAAGTAGAAGCCCTGCATCTCGTTGCAGCCGCGGCTTAACAGGAATTCGGCCTGGGACTCCCGCTCCACGCC
>JAFUWR010000360.1 GCA_017471125.1 Clostridia bacterium
CGCCGACGACCTGCGGCTCTACAAGGGCCGGGTGCGCAGCCGGGGCTTCGCGGACCGCTGCGCCCGCCAGCTGGAGCTGCTTCGGCAGGCGGGGCTGACGCCAGAGCGCCTGATGAAGTGCGCGGGCGAGGCCCAGGGGCTTCTGTCCATGAAGCTTTCAGACCTGTCGGTCATCCTCGCGAAGTACGAGGAGATGATCGCGGGCCGGTTCCAGGACGGCGAGGCCGAGATGGCCCACGCCGCGGCGCGCATGTCCCAGGCCGACTTCCTGCGGGGCGCGGACGTGGCCTTCTACGGCTTCGACCTGACCCCGCCCATGCTGCACCGGCTGATGGCGTCGGTGGCGCGGGTGTGCCCCGACACGCGGGTGTTCCTGCCGCTGGACCGGGACGCCGCCGCCCGGGACCTGGACGTGTTCGAGCCGATGTCGAAGTGCCTGGACCGGCTGGTCAGGACCTGCCAGGGGATGAATATCGACCCCGAGCTGATCGACGTGCTGCCCGCCGCGCCGGGGAGCCGCCGCCCGGACGCGCTGTATGTGGACGAGCCCCGTCAGGCCGACGACCTGGCGCTGTTGGCGCGGGAGCTGTACGCCTACCCCTCCATGCCCGAACCCGCGGGCAAGCCGCCCAGGCACATCCAGTTGGCCGCGACCCGCGACCCCGTGGAGGAGTGCCTGTTCGCGGCGGCGCTGTGCCGCAGGCTCGCCCTGCGCAACGGCTGGCGGTGGAGCGACTTTTTGATCCTCTGCCGGGACCCGGACGGCTATCACCAGGCGCTCAAGGACGCCTTCCGCGCCTACGGCGTGCCGGTGTTTTTGTCGTCCAGCCGACCGGCGGCGCGGCACGCGCTGGCCGAATGCCTGATCTCGGCCCTCCGGCTGATCGAGCCCAGGCCCCAGGCCGAGGACGCGCTGGCGCTGCTGGGCACGGGCTTCATGCCCGTGGACGCCGACGAGGCCGACCGGCTGGCCAACCACATGGCGAAGTACGGCATCCGACCCTACGCGCTGTTCAAGCCGCTGAAGCGGGGCAGCGAGGCGGAGCTCCAGGCCATGGAGCCGGTGCGGGAGCGCTTCGCCCGGCCGCTGATCGCGCTCAAGGGGCGGCTCAAGCGGGCGGAAAGCCTGCGGGACCAGTTGGCGGCCATATTCGGCTTCCTGGAGGACATCGACGCCGCGGCCCGCCTGCAAGCGCGGCTGGACCGGCTGATCGAAGCCTCGCTCCGGGAGGACGCCGGGGAGGAGGCGCAGGTGTGGAACCGGGTCATCGGCGCGCTGGACCAGATGGCCGCGCTGATGGGGGACGCGCCGCTGCCGGTGCCGGAGCTTCGACAGACCCTCCAGGAATCCCTCGAGGCCGCGGTCATCAAGCCGCTGCCCCAGGCCGACGACGCCGTATACGTCCAGCCCGCCGACCGGGTGCTGAACCGGCGCGCGCGGGCGCTGATCCTCATCGGCGAGACGGACCGGACCGGGGCCGACCCGGACGGCCTGTTCAACGCCGCCCAGCTCCAGCAGGTGGCCCGGATGACCGACGCCTACCTGGGCTCGGACGACGCGGAGCTGTCGATGCTGCGGCGGTACTACCTGAAATCGGCCCTCGAGATGGCGTCGGACTACCTGTGCGTCACCTGGCCGCTGAGCGGCATGGACAGCGCCGCCCAGCACCCCGGCCCGCTGGTGGCCCTGATGCGGGGCCTGTTCCCCGGCCTGAGCGCCCGGGGCGGCATCGTCGGGGACGCGGGCGTGGCGTGGATGCTGCGGGCCGCGCC
>JAFUWR010000361.1 GCA_017471125.1 Clostridia bacterium
ATATGGCGGGGCAGGTGGACAAGGGCCAGCTTCGGCCCGACGCCGCCAAGACCCTCTGCGCCCTGACCGCCACCGAGGCGGGGTCCCTGGCCGAGCGGCTGCGCATCGTCTCCGGCGGGGCCGGGGATGGCCTCTGCGCCGCGCTGACCGAACGGCTCGCGGCCCTGGCCGACCAGCTTGCCGCCGTGTCGGACACCGCCCAGACCGCCCCGGCCAATATCGCCGGGATGCTCCGCGCCGCGCAGATCGACGATGTGATCGGGCTGGTGGAGATGCGGGAAGAAATGCTGAAAACCGGTTAGGCGTCGACGACGTTGAACGCTGCCGCGCGTCCCAATCGGTTCATGACGGCCAGCCCCACGCCGTCGGCGGGCACGGCCTCGGAGAACAGCGCGTCGGCCCCGAGGGCGTCGGCGTCGCGCAGGGCGTTGAACAGCGCGTGGGCCATCCCCGCGGCGTCTCTGCCCAGCGACAGGGCGCGACGACCGCCGTAGGCGGGGAGGTGTCCCTCGAGGGCCAGGATCAGCGGACTATTGCCCGCGGCCAGCGCGTTGTCGTATAGATCGGATATTTTCGAGACGACGGCCTCCGCGCCACCCTGCACGATGGTCAGCTCGCCCCTGGGCGCGTAGTGGCGGTACTTCATCCCCGGCGAACGGGGCCGCTCGCCCTCCTTCAAGGGTCGCATGACCGCGTCGTCCACCCGCACGCCGCCGCAGACGCGCTCGATGGTCTCGGGCGTCACCCCGCCGGGGCGCAGGATGCGGGGCACGTCGCCGGTCATGTCGATGACGGTGGACTCCAGCCCCACCTCACAGGGACCGCCGTCCAGGATCATCGGCACGCGCCCGTCCATGTCCTCCAACACATGCCGCGCCGTGGTGGGGGAGGGCCGTCCCGATCGGTTGGCGCTGGGGGCCGCGATGGGCCGGGACGCCGCGTCGATCAGCGCCCGGGCCGCGGGGTGGGCGGGGAAGCGCACCGCCACCGTGTCCAGTCCCGCCGTCACCGCCATGGGCACGGCGTCGGACTTGGGGAATATGAGCGTCATCGGCCCCGGCCAGCAGGCGTCCATCAGGGCCCGGGCCATAGGCGACGGTTCCACCGAGATCAGCGGCCCAAGCTGGTCCAATGCGCTGATGTGCACGATCAGCGGGTTGTCGCCAGGCCTGCCCTTGGCCTCGAAGATGCGCCTGACCGCGTCGGCGTTCAGCGCGTCCGCGCCCAGGCCGTACACGGTCTCGGTGGGAAAGGCCACCAATTCGCCATTCCTTATTCTTGTGCCTGCTTCTATTAGCGTTAATTGTGTAATGGCGTATATTTTAGTTTGCAAGATAGTGAACTCCCTTACCAATAAAACGATGTAATGATTCTGAAATTGTTTAGATATATATAAAAAAGGTGATGACTATTCGGCTTGGTGTTGAGTAATACACAATGCCGGGAGGTATCGCCAAGATAGAGAATTAGCAATCCCTCCGACCCGCGTCGCAGGCCACCTCCCTTTACACAAGGGAGGCATAGCCTCGATGCCTTGGCTCCCCTTTTGTAAGGGGAGCTGTCAGCGAAGCTGACTGAGGGGTTGTTGAATATTCATTTGTTTCCAGAGATGATGACATTTCCTGAAAAAGGATATATCATCGATTTTTCGGGTTAACGAGAAATTGCTATTTCCTTGAAATAAGGCGATTAATACTTTTTGGGACTGAATAATCATACTAATCTCTTAGGTTATTAACAGTTGATTGAATGTCTTCTATTGTTGATTGTATATCGTCTACTGTACTATCAATACCATCCAGTTTTTCAAATAGACTGTCAGAATGATAGCCACTCCCACAGACGCTTTCTTTAACTTCTTCCATTGATTTGCTGACAGCATCCAATAAATCACAGAGGTTGTTTGAACCCCAACCATCACCGATAACGCTATTTTTTATTTTTTCGATTACTTCATAAATACTATCGGAAGTAGAATATTCCCCGCTTATTTTGTCTTTAATTTCGTTAATCGTATAGTTAATATTATCTATGGAAGAATCAATATTATTAATGGTGTCATTAATATCGTCTACGGTAGAATCCATTTCATTATTATCAAAATACTCTTTAATACACTCTGTCATTTCAAGTATTTTTTCTATTTGTTTATTTAATACAGAGTGTTCATAAGGATTGACTGCATTGTTTACTGACTCAATTACAGTTTTACCCAATGCTTTCATTTCATTTCCCATAAAGCAAACTTGTTTTTCGACATTTGCAGTATTGCTTTGTAAGGATTCTTTTAGGTTTTCGCTTTCTCTCAAGAATGACTGTATCATTTCGGTGGACTTGTCTTTATAGGAAACAATAAAGTCATTACTATTGTCAGAGAAACTCTTAATAATTTGATTATAGGCTTCTTTGAAATCATTCAGGACAATATCAGATTCGCTACGAATAGCCCCCGCCATTTCGCTATTGAGTTCTTGAAGCAAGGAATTGTACCTGTTTTCTATACGGTCCAGGCGACTGCCATATCCCCCTAATGCAAAAACAGTGCGGACCAATAGCTCTTTTTCAGTAAGGCTATTTAGCGCTGTTTGTTCTGCATATATATGCTCTCTTAATGCTACCAGAGAATCTTTTGAATGTTGTTTTTCAGCTTCAATTGCAATTTCCGATTGATAACGTACTTCTTCGATTGCATTTTCTGAACGTTGTTTCTCTTCTTCGATCAATGCTTCGAAATGTTGTTTTTCAGTCAAAAGAGCAGCGTCAAATGATTCTTTTGCCTCTGCTAAAAGGTTTTCGGAACGCTCCCTTTCTCTGAGCAATTCTTTATCTGCATCTTCTTGGATTGAGATGATTCTATTCTCTAATTGTTCTCTCAATTCACGTTCTGTTTTAATCTCCTTTTCAGCATCCTGCTTGGCTTTTGCCAACTCGGATTCGAGCTCTGCAATCTTCTGTTCTAACTCTTTTCTTTTTCCAAAAATCGACATATCACATGGCCTCCTTTGAATGCGGTATGTAGGTGATGTGAGAGAAACAGTCGTTCAAAGTATCTTCTCCATGCCGACCTTGTAGGGTCTAAGGCCCAGCTTTTCATAGAATGCCATCGCGCCGGGGTTGCAGCTCCACACGTTCAGCGTCACGTTGTAGCAGCCGAGGGAACGGGCGTAGCCGAGGATGTGGTCGTACAGCGCACGGCCGACCTGCTGCCCGCGGGCGTTCTCGTCCACGCAGATGTCGTCGATGTACAGGGTCTCCACTTCCTCCATCAGCTGCCCGCCGAAGTGCTGGCGCACGCAGAAGCCGTGGCCCAGGACCTTGTCGTCCTCGTCCACGCAGACGAACACCGGCGTCTCGTCGTCGGAGAGGATCTTCTTCAACTCGTCGGCGGTGTACTTGGTGGTCGGGCCCTTGAACAGGTCGGGCAGGCCGTTGTGGTGGACCATGTTCACCTGTACGAGCAGGTCCATGATGGCGGGGATGTCGCCCGCCCGCGCGCGTCTGACGTTATGCATGCTCATCTCTCCTCGTTCAACAGCGCCGTCTGCTCGGCCAGGGTCAGCGCGTCGATGATCTCGTCCAAATGCCCCTCGATGATCTCGTCGATCTTGTACAGCGTCAGCCCGATGCGGTGGTCAGTGACGCGGCCCTGGGGGAAGTTGTAGGTGCGGATGCGCTCGGAGCGGTCGCCGGTGCCCACCTGGGTGCGGCGCTTGTCGGCGTACTCGCCCTGCTGCTGCTCGCGCTGGAGGTCGTACAGCCGGGATTTCAGCACCCGCATGGCCTTCTCGCGGTTCTGGATCTGGCTGCGCTGGTCCTGGGACGTGACCACCAGCCCGGTGGGGAGGTGGGTGATGCGCACGGCGGAGTCGGTGCGGTTGACGTGCTGCCCGCCCGCGCCGGAGGCCCGGTAGGTGTCGATGCGCAGGTCGTTGGGGCTGATCTCCACCTCCACGTCCTCCGCCTCGGGCAGTACGGCTACGGTGGCGGTGGAGGTGTGGATGCGGCCGGAGGACTCGGTGACCGGCACGCGCTGCACCCGATGGACGCCGGACTCGTACTTCAGCTTCTGGAACACGTTCTTCCCGGAGATCAGTATGACGCTCTCCTTCACGCCGCCCAGCTCCGTGGAGCCGTCCTCGATGAGCTCGGTCCTCCAGCCCTGGGAATCGGCGTAATGGGTGTACATGCGCAGAAGCTGGACCGCGAACAGCCCCGCCTCGTCGCCCCCGGCCCCGGCGCGGATCTCCAGCACCGCGTTGCGGTGGTCGTCCGGGTCCCGGGGCAGCAGCGCGATGCGCGCCGCCTGGGTCTGGCGCTCCAATTCGGCCTCCAGTTCCGGCAGCTCCTCCCGGGCAAGCTCCGCCATGTCTGGGTCGTCCAACATCTCCCGCGCCCCGTCGATGTCATTCAGCAGCTTCCGATAGGCTACGGCGATGTCGTTCAGTTCGGACAGGTCGCTGTGCTCCCGCATCAGCTTCTGGAACAGCGCCGTGTCGGCGATGACCTCCGGCAGGGTGATGCGGATGGACAGCTCCTCGAACCGGCCCTCCACGGCCTCGAGCTGGCGGGCGATGCGTTCCTGTTCATTATATGTAGGATTTCCTTGCATTCACTTGCTCCTTGCCCAGACGACCCGGTCGATGCCGTTCAGGTCCTTGATGACGCCGCTGTCGGCGCAGTCGATGTGTTCCATGAGCAGCGCGCGCACGGCTTGCGCCTCGCCGATGCCCACTTCGAGGTAGACGCTCCCGCCGGAGTTCAAATGCCGCGGCGCGTCGAGGGCGATGCGGCGGTACAGGTCCAGCCCGTCCCGGCCCCCGTCCAGAGCCAGCGTCGGCTCGTGGCGCACCTCCCGCTGAAGCTCTGAAAGCTCCAGGTGGGGGATGTAGGGGGGATTGGACACGATCAGGTCGAACCGCTGCCGCCCGACGGCCTTGAACAGGTCGCCGTGGCGCACGTCCACGTCCACGGACAGCAGCCCCGCGTTCATGCGGGCCACCTCCAGCGCGTCCCGGCTGATGTCCGTCAGCGTCACGTTGGCCAGCGGGGCCAGGCTCTTGAGGCTCAGCCCCACGCAGCCCGACCCGGTGCACAGGTCCAGCACGTCGGCCTCGCCCATGCCCGACAGCGCGATCAGCGCGTGCTCCACCAGCACCTCCGTGTCCTGACGGGGGATGAGCACCCGCCGGTCCACGTGGAACTTGAGGCCCATGAAGTCCGCCCGCTCCAGGATGTACTGCACCGGCTCCCCGGCGGCGCGGCGGGCGAGCATGGCGTTCAGCCGGGCCTGCTGGTCCGGGCCCACCTCCCGGTCGCCCTCGAACTTCAGGTCGAACCGGGTCATGCCCAGCACGTCCTCCGCCATATAGCGGGCGTCGATCTCCGGGTCGGGACAGCCGCTGTCCTCCAGCGCGGCGCGGGCGTGGCGCAGCCAGTCGGTGACGTTCATAGCCGATCTTCACTCACATTCATTGATCATTTTCCCGGGCCGCGTTGAACGCGCACAGGGCGACCTCCACCATCTGGTCGTGGGGCTCGATGACGAACCAGCGGCCCAGCCACAGGTAGGGCGCAAGCAGCTTGCTCAACGGGTTTTTGGGCTTCAGGCGCTCCAGCGCCTGTATCGGCTCGTTGACCACCCCGGCCACCACCAGCACCGTCAGCACGCGCACCAAGAGCTGCACCGGCAGCGTGAACGTGCGGATCATCGTGAAGGCCACGATGGACAGCGCCATCACCACCAGCAGGAACGCAGCGTCGCTCTTGTGGTAGCGGCGGGACGCGCCGATGGCCTCGGCCAGGGTCGGCTCCCGGCGGTTTTCCTCGTAGGCGTTCAGCACCTTGTTGATGGCCCCCCGGTACATGCAAAGCCGGTTCACCACCCGAAGCCGCCCGCAGAGGATGAGGCCGATCCAGCCGCCCAGGATGCGTGAGACGCACATGATGGCGTTGACCCAGCGGCCGCTCAGCTCAAAGTTCGGCAGGACCAGCTTCTCCACCGCCAGCGGCACGCCGCACAAAAACGCCACCAGCAAAATCGGGATCATGATGCCGCTCAAAAATCCCACCAGACCCTCGGGGGTCAGCCTGAACAGCCGGGCGAAGCTGCGCTCGGGCCTGGTGCCCCGGGCGATGTGCTGGGGGTCCAGCTCCGCGGACTCGGACAGCCCGTCGATCAGCCCGAAGGTGCACAGCAGCAGGCGCTGCATCCCCCGGGCGAAGGGCATGCGGCTCACCGCCCGTCTCAGGGGCCTGCGCTCCCGGCGGATGCGCAGGGCGATGTCCTTCTCCCGCCGGCGCACCGCGAAGGCCGTGGCGCTGCCCACGCAGAACCGCGCGCCCTCCGCCACCGGCTGGGCGTAGACGGGCGTCCTCACTGTCCTGGCCATAGAACGAACCCCCTCATATCCTACCATAAAAAAAGGCTCATCACGGAAAGTTGAGGGATGTCAACTCCCTCCGTCAGCCCTGCGGGCTGCCACCTCCCTCAAGGAGGGAGGCGAGAATACCGTCTTCGCCGCCCAAAGGCTCCCTCTCTGAGGGAGCTGTCAGCGTAGCTGACTGAGGGAGTTATCGCTGAATCCCTCAAGAAAATGTGAAGAACCTAAAAAAAGCCCGGCGCTGCCGCCGGTCCCTGGGGCTGCGCCAACGAATGAACGTCAAAAGCATCGACGAAGCAAGCCTCGCCGATGCTTTATCAGACTACATGCCGTAGCGCTTCTTGAAGCGATCCACACGTCCGCCGGTGTCGACCAGCTTCTGCTTGCCGGTGTAGAAAGGATGGCACTTGGAGCAGATATCCACGCGCATCTCCTTCTTCACGGAACCGGTCTCGAAGGTCTCGCCGCAGACGCAGCGCACGACCGCCTTGCCGTATTTCGGATGGATGTTTTCCTTCATGGTTTTCACCTCGCAAAATTGGACTGTCGGCTCTCCGGCGGAACCGGCATCCAACGAATCAGACGCTATTCATTATAGCATATCCCCTCCCCGGCGGCAAGGGGTATTGCAATTTTTACATTCTTACGTGCGGCGGCGCCCATTCACCACTTGCAATTTGAAAAGGTTTATTCTATAATGATAATGTCATATTATGGGCGTCGGGCCCCGGCTCCGACAGGGGAGGAAACCAACTTGAGCATATTCCTGCAAGCGTGTGTCAACGGCCTGTTGATGGGCGGGTTCTACTCGCTCATGGGCATGGGCCAAAACGTGATCTTCGGCGTGATGAAGATCGTGAACTTCTGCCACGGCGAGATGCTGATGGTGGGCATGTACCTGACCTACGTGCTCTCCACCACCTTCGGCCTGGACCCGTACCTGTGCGTGCCGTTCGTGGCGGTGCTGATGTTCCTGCTGGGCGCGGTGATACAGCACACGCTGATCACGCCGTCCCTGGGCACCAAGAGCTTTACGAACCTCTTGTTCCTGACCGTGGGCCTGGGGCTTCTGCTCTCAAACGGCGCGCTGGTCATCTTTGGCTCCGAGTACCGCACCATCCCCACCTCCTATTCCCAGACCTATATCCAATTGGGGTCGGTGAACCTGGCGCTGCCGCGGCTCATCAGCTTCGGCGTGCTGATCGTCATCTCGGTGGTGCTGTTCGCGTTTTTGAAATACACCACCACCGGCAAGCAGATCCGCGCCGTGTCCCAA
Organism: Clostridia bacterium; assembly: GCA_017471125.1. Lineage (GTDB taxonomy): Bacteria > Bacillota > Clostridia > Christensenellales > Aristaeellaceae > UBA2862. The sequence goes on from JAFUWR010000361.1 coordinate 7,657, forward strand.
AACCCGGTGGGCGCGGAGGTCGTCGGCATCAATGCCAAGCGCATCTACATCCTCACCTACGGCATCGGCACCGCCCTGGCGGGCGTGGCCGGGGCGCTGCTGACCGGCTTCTACACCATCTTCCCCACGGCGGGCGCGTCCTTCGGCTTTCGGGCGCTGATCGTGGTCGTGGTCGGCGGGCTGGGGTCCATCCCCGGCGCGTTCTTCGCGGGCATCTTCCTGGGGCTCCTCGAGACGATGGTCGCCCTGTTTATCAGCCCCTCTTACAGCGACCTGATCGTGTTCATCACGTTCATCGTGATCCTGGTCGTGCGTCAGTTGATTATTATCAGGAGGAAGTAAGCGATGAACGATAAGATCAAGGCCGTCCGCGCCTACAAGCGGAACGTGGCCGTGGCGCTGTGCCTGCTGCTGGCCGTATTCCTGCTGATCCCCGTGCTGGTGAAGTCCCCGTACATATTGAACATATTCGTGCTGGTGTTCTACATGTCCACCCTGTCCATGGCCTGGAACCTGCTGGGCGGCATGACCGGCCAGAATTCCCTGGGCCACGCGGCCTACATGGGCCTGGGCGCGTATGCCTCGTGCCTCTTGATCACCAAGGCCCACGCGAACCCCTGGCTGTCGGCGATCTTCGGCATGATCGTCGTGGGACTGGTGGCGGGCGTCATCTTCTACCCGTGCTTCATCCTCCGCGGTCCGTACTTCACGCTGGTGTCCATCGCCTTCGGCGAGGCCATGCGGCAGTTCATCATCAACTCCACCTTCTTCGGCCGGGCCTCCGGCGTGGGCCTGCCCTTCGGGCGGGACAGCTGGCTGGACTTCCGCTTCGGCAGCAAGGTGCCGTACTACTATGTGGGCCTGCTGATGGTCATCGGCATATATCTTCTCATGAAGAAGATCGAGCGCTCCCGCATGGGCTACGCGCTTCGGACCATCCGCGAGGATGAGGACGCCGCCGCGGCCATCGGCATCAACCCCACGAAGTACAAGATCATGGCCGTCGTGGTCTCGGCGATGGTGGCGGCGCTGGTGGGCTTCTTCTACGCCAGCTACATCCGCTACATCGACCCGGAGCTGATGGTGCAGGCCAAGTCCACCGAGTCGGTGCTGCCCGCGGTGGTGGGCGGTGCGGCTTACGTCGAGGGCCCGCTGGTGGGCGGCCTCATCATGATCCCGCTGTCCGAATTCCTCCGCGCGAAGTTCAGCGCGGTGCTCCCCGGCATCAACATGCTGCTATACGCCATCGCCCTGCTGGCGGTCATACGCTTCCGGCCCACGGGCATCCTGGGCTGGTACATGCACAGCGGCCTCAAAAAGACCATCGACACGAAGCTGTTCAAGAAGCCGCCGGTGGAGGTTTTTGAGGCGGTCGAGCTCGAGAAGCACAGCGGAAGGGAGGCGTGAGCATGAGCAGTACCCCCATCATCGAGGTCCGGCACATCACCAAGCGGTTCAAGGGCCTGACGGCGGTGAAGGACGTGTCCTTCTCCATCAAGGAGGGCGCCATCACCGGCATGATCGGTCCCAACGGCGCGGGCAAGTCCACCACCTTCAACATGATCTGCGGCTACTACCCGCCCACCGAGGGCCGGATATTCTTCCGGGGCCAGGACATCACCGACAAGAAGGCCTACGACTACACCAAGATGAAGATCGCCCGGACCTTCCAGATCATGAAGCCCCTGAAGAACCTGAGCGTGCTTGAGAACGTGGTGGCCTCCTGCTACTTCGGCCACGCCGCCGCGAAGAACGAGCGCGAGGCCCGGGAGCGGGCCATGGACGTGCTGCAATTCACGGGCCTGTACGAGAAGCGGCACATCCTCTCCAAGGACATGGGCACGCCCGACCAGAAGCGCCTGGAGATGGCGCGGGCGCTGGCCACGAAGCCGGAGCTTCTGTTCCTGGACGAGAACATGGCGGGCCTGAACCCCGCCGAGACCGAGGCCGCCATCGAGCTGATACGTTCTATAAATAAGTCCGGCGTCACCATCTTCCTGATCGAGCACATCATGCAGGCGGTGGTCAGCCTCTGCGAGGAGGTCATCGTGCTGCACCACGGCGAGAAGATCGCCGAGGGCACCCCGGAGCAGGTCATGAACGACCCCATGGTCATGGAGGTCTACCTGGGCAAGAAGGAGGCTTCAAACCATGCTTAAAGTGGAAGGACTTCGGGCGGGCTACGGCGCCATCAACATCCTGTGGGACATATCCTTCGACGTGAAGGAGGGCGAGGTGGTGGCCATCCTGGGCTCCAACGGCGCGGGCAAGACCACCATGGTCCGGGCGATCACCGGCATGGTGCGGCCGTCCGCGGGCTCCGTCAGCTTCAACGGCGAGGAGCTGGCGAAGAAGAGCTCCCGGTTCATACTGGACAAGGGCATCGTCCAGGTGCCCGAGGGCCGGCAGATCTTCACCGAGATGACGGTGCTCGAAAACCTCGAGATGGGCGCGTTCAACAAGGCCACCCGCGCCGCGTTCCAGCAGAACCTGGCCGTGGCCTACCAGCGGTTCCCCAAGCTCCAGGAGCGCGCCAGGCAGGCCGCGGGCACGCTGTCCGGCGGCGAGCAGCAGATGCTGGCCGTGGCGCGGGCGCTGATCGGCATGCCCAAGCTGCTGATATTGGACGAGCCGTCCCTGGGCCTCGCGCCCAACATCGTGGACGACATCCTGAACGTCGCCTCCGAGATGGCCAAGAAGGACGGCATCTCCGTGCTCCTCGTGGAGCAGGACATCACCAAGGCCCTCGCCTGCGCCGACCGCGGCTACGTCGTCGAGAACGGGCGCATCGCGCTGGAGGGAACGGCTGCCGAATTGTCAGCGAATGAACACGTCAAGAAAGCCTATTTGGGAATATAAATCAATTGTCGATTCAACATTTAAGTTGATAAGCGCCGTCGGCAGTTCGGCGCAGATCATAAAACGATCAAGGAGGAAGCACCCATGAAGAAAATGATCTCCCTGCTGAGCGTCCTGGCCCTGGTGCTGGCGCTCTTCACTGTGCCCGCGATGGCGGAGGAAGCCCCCATCCGCATCGGCACCATCTACGCCATGTCCGGCGGCAACGCGGCCATCGGCGAGAACATCCTGCGCGGCATCGACTTCGCCGTTAACGAGATCAACGCCAAGGGCGGCGTGAACGGCCGCATGCTGGAGGTCGTTCGCGGCGACCACGCCGGCGACCCCGCCCAGGGCAAGTCCGAGGCCGAGCGCCTCATCACCCAGGAGCATGTGGATGTCATGATGGGCTGCCACATGTCCACCGTCACCGAGGTCGTGGCGCAGGTCTGCACCCAGTACGGCGTGCCGATGATCACCGCCATCTCCACCCTGGACCGCCTGTCCGACCCGGACCACGAGGCCATGGACTACTTCTTCCGCCTGTGCCCGCTGAACAGCGTGTACGTGGAGGACATGCTGAAGTACCTGAAGGACTCCTCCGAGCAGACCGGCGAGGAGATCAAGACCATCGCCATCTTCACCGACCGCGCCGCCATCGGCCAGGAGCTGATCCGCTGCGTCGAGCTGTACAAGGATGAGTACGGCTTCGACCTGGTCGCCACCGTGGACTATTCCTCCAACGCCACCGACCTGAGCGCCCAGGTGCTGGCCCTCAAGCAGGCCGACCCCGACGCCGTGCTGTGCGACAGCTACATCGGCGACGCCACCCTGTTCGTCCAGACCCTCAAGGCCCAGAACTACACCCCCAAGATGATCGTGGCCAAGGCCAACGGCTTCACCGACCCCGCCTTCATCTCCAACCTGGGCGACGCCGCCAACGGCGTGGCTTCCGTGGTCGAGTTCAACCCTGACCTGATCAACGGCCAGGAGATCAACGAGGAGTTCAAGGCTGAGTACGGCGTCAACATGAACGGCCACTCCGCCGAGTCCTACACCGTGGTGTGGATCTTCAAGACCGCCATCGAGGCCGCCGGCTCCACCGACGGCGAGGCCGTGCGCGACGCCATCGCCGCGCTGGACATCCAGGGCGAGTTCCCCGGCGGCCGCAAGATCGTGCTGCCCTATGACCGCATCAAGTTCGAGAACTACGACCTGGCCGGCACCCCCCACTATCGCGACAACACCTCCGCCTCCGTGGCCATCGCGCAGGTGCAGGGCGGCGAGTGGAAGACCGTGTGGCCCTTCGACTTCACCGATACCCAGATCGTCTATCCCGCCCCGCTGCAGTAAGCGCAACGCGGTATAGCTGACCCCAAAACTGCCGATCGCGCCGCCCGTTTGGGCGGCGCGATTCTTGATCAGACTGTTTTATACCCCAACGAGGAAAGGAACCTCACAATGCCTCGGTCCCCCTCCTCCGTCTGCTTATACACCCCGGCATCTGCGAGGACCCGCGCGCACTTGACGGCGAGCTCCTGCCGCAGGGCGGCGTCGGCCTCGTCGTCGGACATCCCGACGCCGCGGCGGGCGGCGATGTCCCTGACCCACTCGTAGTGCTTGTCCAGCGGGGAGTCGGCCCCGGGCGCGTCGTCGACGGCCCGCCTGCCGGTCAGGTAGTCCTTCAACCCCTCCAGCTCGCTCAAAAGCCTGCCGGGGAGGATGAACAGGCCCATGACCTCGATCAGCCCGATGTTCTCCTTCTTGACGTGGTGCAGGTCGGCGTGGGGGTGGAAGATGCCCAGCGGGTGCTGCTCGGAGGTGCGGTTGTTGCGCAGCACCAGCGACAGCCGGTAGCCGTCCCCGACCCTGCGGGCGATGGGGGTGATGGTGTTGTGGGGCGTGCCGTCGGTCTCGGCGTACACGCCGCAGGCCACGTCCGTCCAGCCGCGCCACTTGACGAGCATCTCGTCGGCCAGCTCCACCAGCGCGTCCCGGTCCTTGCCCTCCAGCACGACGCAGGTCATCGGCCAGTCGGCCACATGCGCCGTCACGCCGTCCACCGGCGCGGCCAGCGGGATGCGCACGCCCGCGTCGTCCATGGGGAAGCGGTGATTGCCGCCCTGGAAGTGGTCGTGGGACAAGATCGAGCCGCCTACGATGGGCAGGTCCGCGTTGGAGCCCAGGAAGTAGTGGGGGAACAGGTCCACGAAGTCGAACAGCCGCACGAAGGTGCCCCGGTCGATCTTCATGGGGATGTGCTCGTGGTTGAACACGATGCAGTGCTCGTTGTAGTAGAGATAGGGAGAGTACTGCAAGTACCACGGCTTGCCCGACAGCGACAGCGGGATGACCCGGTGGTTCTGCCGCGCCGGGAAGCCCGGACGGCCCGCGTAGCCGGGGTTCTCCACGCACAGCATGCACTTGGGGTAGGCGGTCTGCTTCATGCTGCGCTGGGCGGCGATGTCGCGGGGGTCCTTCTCGGGCTTGGACAGGTTGATGGTGATCTCCAGCCGCCCCGCGGGGGAGTCCTCGAAGAACCGGGCGTTCTTGGCGATGCGGTCCACCTTGATGTAGTCTACATCCCGGCAGAGCTGGTAGAACCACGCCGTGGCCCGCTCCGGGCCCAGGGTCTCCCTCAACGCGGCGAACTTCTCCCGCACCATGGCCGGGTGGGGCGTCACCGCGCCCATCAGCTTGCCGCAGAACAGGTCCCGGCGCTCGCCGCTGTCCTGGAGGATGCCCGCCTCCACCGCCCGGTCGCACAGGGCCTCGAGGTACGCCGTCGCCGTCTCCGGCGCGGGCTCCGGGGCGTAGTCGATGGCCTCTGGCGCGTCCATGCCCATGATCTCCAACAGGCGGTTGACCGTGTAGGCCCGGTCGATGGGCGCGACCAGCCCCTTCTCCACGGCAAAATCCACCAGACGATAGATGCTCTCGGTTGCAGTCGGCTTCATACTGACACCCCTCTATACGTTGATATTATTATTATCGTCGAAATCCCACCCCATGTCAATATATTGGCCTTGCGGAATCGGGGATTTTGTTATACAATATACTTTAGAATAAAATGCCCATCAGGAGGTATGCGATATGGATGTCAGGAAGCTATTGGAGAAGAACGCGGCGCGGATGGACGCGCTGTACGCGGGCGTGGACCAGACCGAGCGCTACGAGCAACTGGCGGAGGCGTTCCGCGCCCAGTTCGGGCGGGAGCCCGCGCTGTTCGTGTCGGCCCCGGGCCGCACGGAGGTGGTGGGCAACCACACCGACCACCAGAACGGCAAGGTGCTGGCCGCGTCGGTGAACCTGGACACGGTGGCCGCCGTCGCGCCCCGGGAGGACGGCATCGTCAAGCTGTACTCGGCGGGGTTTGAGATGCCCTTCGTGGTGGACGTGGCGGACGACACCGTCCACGAGGACGAGAAGGAGACCACCTTCGCGCTGATCCGCGGCGTGGCGGCGCGGTTGAAGCAGTTGGGCTACATGGTCGGCGGCTTCGACGCCAGCGTCACCTCCACGGTGTTCAAGGGCAGCGGCCTGTCCTCGTCGGCGGCGTTCGAGGTCATGCTGGTGGCGGCCTTCGACGCGCTGTACAACGGCTGGCGGGTCGACCCCAAGGAGAACGCCCGCGTCTCCCAGTACGCCGAGAACGTGTTCTTCGGCAAGCCCAGCGGCCTGCTCGACCAGTCGGCCAGCGCCGTGGGCGGGCTGGTGACCATGGACTTCGCCGTGTCCCCGGCCAGCGTGGAGTCCATCGCCTACGATTTCGGGGCCAAGGGCTACGCGGTGTGCGTGGTGGCCGCCGGCGGCGAGCACGGCAACCTGACCGCGGACTACGCCGCCGTCCCCGCCGAGATGAAGGACGTGGCCAGGGCCCTGGGCCGGGAGCTGCTGTGCGACGTGACGCCCGAGGAGCTGATGGCCGCGCTGCCGAAGCTCAAGAACCGCGTCAAGGACCGCGCCATCCTCCGCGCCTTCCACTATGTGGACGAGACCCGGCGCGTGGCGGACGCTGTGGACGCGCTCAAGGCCGACGACCTGCAGGGCTTCTTCAGGGCCGTCATCGGCTCCGGCGAGAGCAGCTGGAAGCTGCTCCAAAACCTGCACGTCCCGGGCAGCGACAACCAGGAGATGCCCCTGGCGCTGGAGATGAGCCGCCGCATGCTCGAGGGCCGCGGCGCGTGGCGCATCCACGGCGGCGGGTTCGCGGGCACCATACTGGCCTTCGTGCCCTTCGACCTGCTGGACGGCTACCGCGCCGCCATGGACGGCGTGTTCGGCGAGAAGGCCACGACGGTGCTGGCCATAAGACCCGAAGGAGTCGTCAAAATCGATTGATCGATTTTGAAAGTGTGGAGTGTGGAGTGTTGAGAGTGGAGTTAAGTGTGCGGCAGGCCGTCGCGATGACGCGCGGCAGCGGCTATTCACTCCACATTCCACACTCAACACTCCACACTAAATGTAGCGTCAAGGATTGTAAATATGCGATATATCACTTGTTCAGAGAATGACACCCTCGCGTTCGGTTCCCGCCTCGCCCCCATGCTCGCGCCGGGCGACGCGGTGCTGCTGTACGGCGACCTGGGCGCGGGCAAATCGGTGCTGGCCCGGGGGATCGCCCGGGGGCTGGGGGTCGCGGGCCCCATGCCCAGCCCCACCTTCACGCTGATGATGCCCTATACCGGGACGGACGGCGCGAAGCTCTACCACTTCGACCTGTACCGCATCGCCGACCCGGACGAGTACTACGCCGCGGGCCTGGACGAGTTCGTCGGCGGCGACGGCGTGGCGGTGGTGGAGTGGCCGCAGATGGCGGACCTGGCCCCGGAGCCGGCGCTGGAGCTCCACATGGCCCGGGCGGGGGCCGACGATGCCCGCTCGATCGAGATCGAAAACTACGGCGTCGCGGGGTTCGACCCCGCGGCGCTGTCGGAATGGGAGGCGGGCGCATGAAGCTGCTGGCGATAGACACCTCCGGCCCGGTGGCGGGCTGCGCGGTGATGGTGGACGGGCGGGTGACCCGGCTGACCGCCATGGACTGCGGGCTGACCCACTCGGAGACCATCATGCCCGCGGTGGACGAGGCGCTCGCCGCCTCGGGCCTGACCTGCCGGGACATCGACTGCTTCGTGGCGGTGGCGGGCCCCGGCTCCTTCACCGGCGTGCGGCTGGGCGTGTGCGCCGTCAAGGGGCTGGCCCACGCGGTGGGCAAGCCCTGCGCCCGCATCAGCTCCCTCGAGACGCTTTCGATGAACTATTACGGCTTCGACGGCCTGTGCTGCCCGATATTGGACGCCCGCCGGGGCCAGGTCTACTGCGCCGCCTATGAGATGGTGGACGGCCTGCCCCGGGAGGTCATACCGCCCGACGCCCGGGCGCTCACCGATTTCCTCGAGATGCTGCCGACGGACCGCCGCCTGGCCTTCGTGGGAGACGGCGTGCCGGTGCACGGCGACAGGGTGCGCGATATGCTCGGCACCCGCGCCGTGCTGGCTCCGGTGAACCTCATGCACCTGCGTGCCGACGCCGCCTGTGCGCTGGCCGCGGCCCATCCCGAGGACTGGATGCCGCCGCACCGGCTCACCCCCATCTACCTCCGCGCGCCCCAGGCCGAGCGGGAGCGCCGCGCGGGCCGGGACCACACCCGGTCCCTGAAAAGACAGAAGGAAGAAGAACGTCAAAGATGAGCGAGATCACCATGGGACTGATGAACGAGGGGGATGTGGAGGCCGTCCACGACATCGAGGTGGCCTGCTTCCGCACGCCCTGGTCCAAGAAGTCCTTCTACGAGGAGGTCACCCAGAACCAGTGCGCCCGCTACATGGTGGTGCGCGAGGACGGGGTGGCCATCGCCTACGCCGGGGTGTGGTTCGTGCTGGACGAGGGCCACATCACCAACATCGCCGTCCGCCCCGACCGCCGGGGCATGGGCTACGGCGAGATGGTCACCCGGGGCATGATACAGTTGGCCGCCGACAGTGGCATGAACTGGATGACCCTCGAGGTCCGGCGCTCCAACGTCGCCGCCCAAAACCTCTACCACAAGCTGGGCTTCATCGACGTGGGCTACCGCAAGCGCTATTACGAAAATTCCGAGGACGCCCTCATCATGGCGCTGGAGCACCTGCCCGAGGGCCATCCCGAGAACGACCCGTTCCTTGTGAATGAAGAATGAAGGATGAAGAATGAAGCTGCCGGCGGCTGTGGAACAAATTACCGCATAATATGCGTCTAAATGACATATAAAGTCATATCCTGAAACGGGGAGGCCCATATGCTATTCAATATCGTGGAGATCGTGCTGGTGACGCTGATGAGCTGCGCCGCGTCGGTCCACTACATCCACGTGCTGCAAATGAACCGCTACCAGCTCCCGGCCTACGGCGGCTGGCTGCGCCGCAACCGCGACCGGGTGATCCGCGAAAACGTGGTGATCGGCTTCGTGGCGGCGATATTGAGCCTGTACATGCCGGTGCTGCTGTCGATGTTCATAAACGTCGAAAACGTCCGGCGGGCCATCGCCAACTGGCTGACGCTCGCGCTGTTCATGGGCGTGACGGGCTTCATCGCCTGGCGGGACTACAACCTGCCGTCCAAGAAGCCCTTCGTCGTCACCCACCGCGTCCGGCGCTTCGGCGCGGTGCTGGCGACCCTGTGCCTGCTGGCGGCGGCGCTGCTGCGGGCGCTGACCATCCCGCCCTACTTCCTGTTCGCGGCCATGCCGTACATGGTGGAGCTGGCGGCGCTCATCATCAACCCCTATGAGAACAAGCTCAACGCCGGGTTCTTCAAGTCCGCGAAGCAGAAGATCCGCAAGCATCCCCACCTCGTCACCATCGGCATCACCGGCAGCTTCGGCAAGACCAACGTGAAGTTCATGCTGCGGGACATGCTCGAAAAGAAGTACAAGGTCCTCGCCACCCCGGCCAGCTTCAACACCGCCATGGGCATCTCCCGGGTGGTGAACGACGACCTGACCGACGCGCACGAGGTGTTCATCGCCGAGATGGGCGCGACCCACGTGGGCGACATCAAGGAGCTGGTGGAGCTGGTGCGGCCCAAGTACGGCATACTGACCAGCATCGGCAAGCGCCATTTGGACACCTTCGGCTCGCTGGAGAACATCGCGTCCACCAAGTACGAGCTCATACAGGGCCTGCCCAAGTCGGGCTTCGCGGTGTTCGGCTCCGGCGACGACTACATCGACCGGCTCTACGCCATGTGCAAGAAGGACAAGTGCCGGGTGAGCCTGGACCCCCGCTCCGGCGCGTACATGACCGCCGAGGGCATCACCTACTCCGACCGGGGCACGTCCTTCACCCTCGTCTGCGGCGGGGAGCGCACCGCCTGCCGGACACCGCTGCTGGGCAGCTTCAACGTGAAGAACATCCTGCTGGCCGCGGCGATGGCCCGCAGGCTCGAGGTGCCGATGGAGGACATCGCCAAGGCGATCAGGGAATTGAAGCCCATCGAGCACCGGCTGCAGCTGACCGTGGACGACCTGAACGTCATCGACGACACGCTGAACGAGGACCCCGACGGGGCCTTCGAGGCCGTGCGGGTGCTCTCCCAGATGCCCGGGCGGCGCATCGTCGTCACCCCCGGCATGAACGGCCTGAGCCAGCAGGAGGCCGAGGTCAACTACGCCCTGGGCACCGTCATGGCCGACTGCGCCGACACCGTCATCCTCGTGGGTGGCCGCAACAGCCAGCGCGGCATGCGGCGGGGCCTGCTGCAATCCGGCTTCTCCCGGTCCAACCTCCACGCCGTCGAGGACATGGACGACGCCTCCGAGCTGCTCGAGGAGATCAGCGAGCACGGCGACACCGTGCTGTTCGAGAGCCGGGTGCCGGAGTTCGAGGACGAATGAGACAAACGACAACGCCAGGCCTATACGGGCCTGGCGTTGCCGTGTCGTCGGCGTTCCGACACCTTCTTCTCACATCTCTATCCCCACCCTTGCGGGGAGCTTTTTTTCCTTGAAGTAGTGCTTGACCATGCGCATCTCGGTGACGAGGTCGGCCCGCGCCATGAGGGCGTCGGTGGCCCCGCGCCCGGTGAACACCAGCTCGGTGCCCTCGGGCCGCAGGTCAGCGAGGCGCAAAAGCTCCTCCTCGGTGAGCAGGCCGCACATGAGGGCGCAGTTGATCTCGTCGCAGATGACCACGTCGTACGCACCGGAGGCCAGCGCCGCCTCGACCTGTTTATAGCCCTCCCGGGCGCAGGCGGTGTCGGCGTCCTCCTTCTCCCGGTAGGTCAGTATGCCCTTGCCGGTGCCAAACTGGTGGACCTCTACGTTGGGCAGCAGCTCCAGCGCCTTGATCTCGCTGTACCGCTGGTCCTTGATGAACTGGCAGAAGTAGACCTTCATCCCCGCGCCGCTGGCCCGGAGCGCCAGCCCCAGGGACGCGGTGGTCTTGCCCTTGCCGTTGCCGGTGTAGATTTGAAATTGTCCGACCTTCACGCTCATACCTCCTTGAAGCCCACGGGCCGACCGTCCTCCACGGCCACCCGGTACCCGCCGCAGGCGGACGGCTGCCACTGATAGAAATTTCTGTCCGCGTTGGGGAACCAGGCCCGCATCAATTCGACGATGGTCCCGCCGTGGCAGACGACGCAGGCGCTGCCGACGTCCATATCCAGCAATCCATCGCCCGCGGCCAGCACCCGCCGGCGGAAGCCGTTGCGGGACTCGCCGCCGGGACAGGCCACGTTCCCGGTTTCGTCCTCGATCCAACGGATATACTCGGGCACGTCCTTCAACTGATCGTAGGACTTCATCTCGAACGCGCCGAAATCCATCTCCCGAAGCCCGTCCAGCGCGACGTCGGGCGTCTTGCCCGTCATGTGATATAATGTCTCGTTCGCCCGCCGCATGCCGCTGGTGACGTACAGGTCGCATTCGGGCAAAACGCCGCGCCGCCCGACGGCGATCCCGACGCCCTTGTCCGTCAGCGGGCTGTCCGTGCTGCCGCCATAGAGGCGCTTCTCGTTGGCCTCCGTCAGGCTGTGGCGGATCAGATATAATGTGTTCATTTCAATCGCTGCGGGATGCCGCAGAACAGCCGCCACACCTCGTCGGCCTGTGACGCGAGGTAGCTGTTCATGCGCCCGCAGGCCTCCCGCCAGGCCCGCAGCTCCGGGTCCATGGGCACGACGCCCGAGGAGATGTCGGTGGTGATGACGATCTTGTCCTTGAGCGCGTCCGCGTTTGCCCGGAACAGAATGGCGGGCTCCCCGCCGTCGCGCAGATATTGGAGCGCCCAGCGGTCGATGTACGCGAGGCACTTCTTGTCCAGATCGACGCCGTTCAGGCAGATGTCGTCCTCCGCCAGCCCGAAACGCGACCGGGCATATTCCAGCTTGCCCTGGTAGCTGCCCCCGGTGATGAGTATCATAGCGCACCTCTCCATTTACATTTGAGCCATCGCGATCAGCGCGACGCACTCCGAGACGGTGAGGGCGAAGCCCGCCACGTCGCCGGACACGCCTTGCAGCGTGCGATAGACCCAGGTCATGGCCAGGGCGTAGGCCGCCGTCTCGATCAGCAGGCACAGTCCGGGCCCGAGGCCGAAGCAAAGGGCACAGACGCCCACGGCGACCGCCCAGATGCCGACCACCGCCGCTCGCTGCGCCGCCTTGCCTTCCATCGCCGCGTACTGGCTGTGGCCGATGGGCTTCAACGTCAGCACCGCGAGGGCCGAGCCGCAGCGGGAGACAATGGGGATGAACACCAGAGGGGCATAGGCGCCGGGTATCGCGAACGTCGCCGCCGCGTCATAGCTGAACAGCATCAATAGCCCCAGCCCCACCACGGCGAAGGCCCCGGTGTGGCTGTCCTTCAATATCTCGAGGCGCTTTTCCAGCGGACGCCACGAGAGCATCGCGTCGCAGGTGTCCATGTAGCCGTCCAGGTGGATGAAGCCCGTCAGCAGCCAGGGCAGCGCGGCGATCAGCGCCGCGGAGATGGACGAAAGGTGCAGGACCTCTACGGCGAGCCAGGCCAGCCCCGCCCACAGCGCCCCGATCACCAGCCCCACCACGGGCAGCATCACCAGCATCCAGTCCCGGGCGTCCTCGTCCCAGGGCCGATAGGGGCAGGGGAGGGACGTGAACATCCCCAGGCACATGAAGAACGCACGGATCAGTTTCACAGCGGCAGCGCCCCCTTGTGGACGACGACCTGCCCGTGCACGACCTCGAGCACGTCGTCGCAGGCCGCGGCCAGCGCCCGGTCGATGCGCGCCAGCCCGCGGCGGTACGCCTCGGTCCAGTCGTCGTAGAGATTGGCGTCGGAGTAGATGTAGTCCGACACCAGCACCGTCTTAGGCGCGCGGCGCACGAATTCCACGAGCTCCCGGGCGATCTTCGCCGGGGCCTGCGCATCCATGCCCGCGGCGGTGAACATCTCGTTGGACAATAGCGCCGTCACGCTGTCTAAAAGGAAGGAGCCGTTGGGGTCGGCGCGGTCGAGGCACGAGAGGATGTCCGTCCCGCGCTCGAGGGTCTCGAACCCCCAGCCCTCGCGCTCTTTCCGATGGCGGGCGATGCGGGCGTCGTCCTCGGCGTCCCGGGGGATCATCGTCGCGATGTAGTACAGCGGCCGACCGCCCGCCTGCGCGATGCGCTGGGCGTAGAAGGACTTGCCGTTCTTGCAGCCGCCGGAGATGAACGTGCTCATGCTTCCCCCTCCTTGGACCGGGCGGCGAAACGCCGCCCCTACGGGTCATCTGCGGGCGCTGAGGGCAGCGCCCCTACGGGGTCGATCGCATCCGGGTCGTAGGGGCGGAGTCGCGCCGCCCGCCGTGGATGCCCTACGCTTCCCCCTGATACCGCTTGTTGGGCCGGATCTCGGCCAGGTAATCGTCGTTGATGGCGGCCTCCTCGAAGGTGGCCATGTGGGCGATGACGCTCTCGGCGGCGGAGATGATCTCGAACGCGATGGGGCAGCCGCTGCCCTCGCCGAGCCGCATGTCCAGGGCCAGCATGGGCTTTAGCCCCATGGCGTCCATGGCGAGCATGTAGCCCTTCTCCCGGCTCTCGTGGGAGGGGAACATGTAGCCCGCGGCCAGGGGCTCCATGCGGACCGCGCACAGCGCCGCCACCGCGGAGATGAAGCCGTCGATGACCACCGGCAGCCGCTCCGACGCCGCGCCCAAAAACGCGCCGCACATGGCCGCGATGTCGAAGCCGCCCACCTTGGCGATGACGTCGATGGGGTCGGCGGGGTCGGGCCGATAGCGGGCGATGGCCTCGTCGATCAGGCGCACCTTGCGCTTGTAGGCCTCGTCGTTGATGCCCGCGCCCCGGCTGACGGTCTCGGCGGCGGGCAGGTCCAGCAGGACGGACAGCACCGCCGAGGACGTGGACGTGTTGCCAATGCCCATCTCGCCGATGCCGACGATCTGCATGCCCTCGCGCTTGGCCCGCCGCGCGGCCTCGATGCCGATGCCGATGGCGCGGAGGCACTGCTCCCGGGTCATGGCCGGCTCCACGGCGAAGTTCCGGGTGCCCCGGGCGATCTTGCAGTCCCGCACGCCGGGCTGGGTGAACTCGGCGTCGATGCCCACGTCCATCACGTCCAGCTCCGCGCGGAAGTGCTTCGCCAGCACCGCCACGCCCGTCAGCCCCCGGGTGAAGTTGATGGTCTGGGAGAGGGTCACCGACTGGGGCGCGCTGGCCACGCCCTCATGGGCGATGCCGTTGTCCGACGCGAAGATCAGCACCCGGCGCTTCTCCACCGGGTTGTAGAGCTGCCCCGTGATGCCGGCCAGCTTCACGCTGATGTCCTCCAGCTTGCCCAGGCTGTGCGGCGGCTTCGCGAGGCTGTCCTGGCGCGCCTTCGCCGCGGAGAGGGCGGAAGCGTCCAACGGGGAGATCGAGAGCGAAATATCCTTCATCGTGGTTCCTTTCTGTATGTGAACAATTGAGAATTGATGATTGAGAATGGAGAATTGAGAATTGGGGGACGACCTCATCCGGCGCTTCGCGCCACCTTCCCCTAAAGGGGAAGGCTGTTTGGCACCGTCCCCATGCCTTCCCCATTAGGGGAAGGTGGATCGGCCGAAGGCCGAGACGGATGAGGTCGTCCCCCTGATGCCTCTATACATATCCCGTCGTGAGCCTTCTCGCCCCGGTATAGTGCTCGAGGTAGTAGTCGGCCAGGTCGCTGACGGTGACCTCGTGCTTGGCGGAGGAGGCGTGGACGAAGCGCCCGCCGCCGAGGTAGAACCCCACGTGGTCGCAGGGGTCGCTGTCGCGGACGGTGTCGAAGCAGAGCATGTCCCCGGGCAACAGCGCCCACCGGGGGACAGGCCTGCCCAGATGGTACAGCTCCGCGGCGGCGTGGGGCAGGCCGCTCAGGCCCTGCTTCACCGCGCACCAGAGCACCAGCCCGCTGCAATCGAAGGTCTCCGGCCCGCGGGTGCCCAGCACATAGCCGTGGCCCAGCTGCCGAAGAGCCTCCGTCGCCAGCCGCTCCCCCTGGGTGAGGCCCGTGAACAGCAGGCACGTCAGCACCAGGCACAGCGCCAGCGCCGCGGTCAGCACCCGGACGAACACCGTTCGACGCATCCCATCCACCGCCTTCGTAAAAGATAAAAGATCGCGGGGCGCGGCTGTGCCCGCGCCCCGCTCGTATCAATACTCCAGTCCGGTGAAGCGGAAGCCCGCCTCGACCACCTTTTCGGGCAGCCGGTTGAACATGGCGTTGATGGACTCATAGTTGTAGTAGCGCATGATGGTCTCCGCGAACATGGGGGCCACGGAGACGGTGCGGAACTTGTCCTCGCCGATGATGTTGGGGTTGTAGACGGTGTCGGTGGAGTAGACCATCTTGATGGGGCTCTGGTTGATCTTTTCGATGCCGCGCCGGGAGATGATGTTGTGGCTCAGCATGGCGGTGATGTCCTTGGCGCCGCGGGCCACCAGGGCCTCGGCCAGGTTCACCAGCGTGCCGCCGGAGATGGTGAAGTCGTCCACGATCAGGCAGTTCTTGCCCTGCACGTCGCCGATGACCTCGAGCACCGCGGCGTTCTCGGTGTGGTCCACGCGGGTCTTGTCGCCGATGGCGATGGGCAGCCCGAGCTCGTCCGCGAACTTCCGGGCGGTCTTGGCGAACCCGGCGTCGGGGGAGACGATGACGGTGTTCTCGGTGCCCACGTGGCGGCGGATGACCTCGGTGAGCATCGGCATGGCGTACAGGTGGTCCATGGGGCGCTTGAAGAACCCCTGGAGCTGCTGGGCGTGCAGGTCCATGGTGGCGAAGCGGTCCGCGCCCGCAAGCTCCATGCACTCGGCGCACACCCTGGCGCGGATGGAGACCCGGGGCTCGTCCTTCTTGTCGCCCTTGCCGTAGCCGAAGTACGGCATCACCAGCGTCACGGTGTTGGCGTTGGCCCGCTTGAAGGCGTCCATCCAGAACAGAATCTCCACAAATTCGTCGTTGGAACGCATGCCGATGGGCTGGACCAGTATGACGTCCCGGTCGCGCACCGATTCGTTCACGCGCACGAAGGTATTGCCCTCGGAGAAGGTGATGACCTCGCAGGACCCCAGCGGCTTGCCCATGTAGCTGCACATGCGCTCCGCAAAGATCCTGCCGCCGCTGCCGGCGAAGATCGAGACGTTCGCGGTTTCAAACATTTCCCCCAACACCCCTTTATCTTTGGTGGCCGAGGCCCCGCCTCATACCCCATTTTATCGTCCGTTATCAGTATAACCAATATGTTGTTAAACTGCATGCGTGGCGGCATGAAAAAACCGTTATATTTAGGCGGGAGGGAGTAGGGAGTAGGGAGTAGGGGCGCTGCCCCCAGCGCCCGGAGGGAACAGGGAACAGGCAACAGGGAACAGGAATACCCGTAGGGGCGGCGTTGCGCCGCCCGCCGGGTACAACGCTGCGAAATGTCCCCGGGCGGGCGCCGAAACGGCGCCCCTACGACTGTGTGATGCTGTCCTATCCCTTTTGGAAGCGCCCGCGCCGCATGCGTCACCACTGAGACGGCGGCTCGGTGGCGGTGGTCGTCGTTCCGTCGGGGTTGTGGATGCCGCGCCAATAGACGTTGACGCCAGCGGAGTAGACGTCGTTGTTGATCTGCACGCGGTTGACTTCCTGCTGGGAGTCCCAGTCGTAGGACACCAGCCAGCCCTCCGAGTGGCAGGAGCCGTGGCCCTCCTTGTAGAGCACGGGCTCGTCGGTGACGTAGTAGACGTGCTTGCCCTCCAGGTCGTCCTGGTAGCCGATGACGTCGCTCTTGCGCTCCGAGGTGATGATGCTCTCCAGCACCAGCTTGTACTGGGGCCGCGTGCCGTAGACGGTGACGGTGGCCCACTCCTTGGACACGTTGGTGTAGATGTAGATGGCGTGCTCGGTGTCGTTGCGGAACACGAAGTCCTTCTTGCCGTAGTTCACCGCGGCGTCCTGGCTGGGCTCCACGTAGGAGACGGTCATGGTGTGGTTGTGGCGCTCGATGATGGTCATGCCCGCCTGGATCATGGCGTTGTACAGCGTGGTCGAGGCCTGGCACACGCCGCCGCCCACGCCCATCTCCTCCTTACTGCCGGCGTACTCCGGGGCCTCCTTGAAGCCCAGCGCCTCGGTGCGGGGGCCGACCACGTCGTTGAAGCTGACGGTGTCGCCGGGGTAGACGGTGAACAGGTTGAAGTGGTTGAGCGCCGTGCGCACGTTGCTGCGGCTGTCGAAGCCGCGGAAGGTGACGTCGGTCTTGATCTCGGAGATCATGTCCATCTCCATGTTGTCCGACGCGATGGTGGGCAATATCTCATTGACGGGCAGGTTCAAATCGCCCTTGCCGGACTGGATCAGGTCCTCGAGGGTCGCCTTCAGCGCCTCGGTGTCCAGCGCCCAGCCGTTTTGGGAGGCGCGGGTGATGACGGGCTTGATCTCCGTCAGCGTGACCTCGGCGTCCACCGGCGCGACGTACACCTCGTCGGCGATCTTCTGGACGTAGGCGTCCAGCGCAGCCGCGTCGTAGGTGGGCTCGCAGACGAACTCCGCGGGCACCTGCTGGAGCCCCTTCACGATCTCCCGCCGGGTGGCGCGGTCGCCCACGTGGCCCAGGTTCCAGGCCCGCTCCAGCTCCTCGTCGAAGTCCAGCGCGGCGTTGACCGAGGCGGGGGAGAACTCCCAGGTGCGACCCTGGAAGGTCAGCGGGTAGGTGGTGTTCAGCCACTGGTCCCGCAGGTCGTGCATCAGTTGAAAGCCGTCCTCCTTGGTGTAGCCGGTCAGGGCCACGCCGTTGACGTACACGTTGTCCACGAAGCGCTCCACCCCGGCCTCCTTCGCGCCGCCGATAAGCTTCACGCCCAGGAAGATGAGCAGCGCCAGCACGACGACCGCCGCGCCCAGCTTCACGGCCAGCGGCACGCCCCGCTTGACGGGGCGGCGGCCCGGGTTCGTGGGCCGCTGCCGGTTGGCGGCGTTTC
>JAFUWR010000362.1 GCA_017471125.1 Clostridia bacterium
ACCCGCGTCGGTCAGCGCGGCCACCTCCTCCGGGGACATGCCGCCCTCGGAGCCGATGACGATGCCGATGTCCCTGGCGTCTGGCCGTTCGGCATGGGCGTCCTTCATGCCGCGCCCGTCGGCGTCCTCCCAGGGGACGAGTATCAGGTCGTGGGACGCCATGCGGCAAATGGCTTGTTTCCACGTCATGGGCGGCTCCACCGCCATCGGCGCGCCGCGCCTGCACTGTTTCGCGGCCTCGAAAGCGATGCGGGACAGGCGCTCCTGCCGCTTCCTGCCGTCTCGCTCGTCCAGCTTCACCACGCAGCGGTCCATCTTCACGGGCACCAGCGCCGCCGCGCCCAGCTCCGTGAGCTTCTGCGCGATGAGGTCCAGCTTGTCCGCCTTGGGCACGCCCTGGTAGATGGTCACCCGGGCGGGGGACTCATTGTCCGGCAGGGGCCGGATCAGGCGGACCTCCACATGATTGCCGTCCGCCCGGGCGATCTGGGCGTCCCAGCGCCCGCCCGCGCCGTCCATGGCGCAGACCGCGTCCCCCGGCTTGAGCCGCAGCACCTTCGCGGCGTGCTTCGCCTCGTCGGCGGGCAGGGCGGCCACGTCTCCGACGGGGGGCTCGATGTAAAAGCAGTGCATATTACTTCCTGCACGCCACCGCGCTCCACTCGCCCTTGACGCGGGTGTCGAGCACGGCGTAGCCCGCGTCGGCGAGGGCCGCGAGCACGTCCTCCAGCCGGTTCACGGCGATGCCCGAGCAGATGAACACGCCGCCGTCCTTCACGTAGGGCTTCACCGGCGCGGCCAGCCCGATGATGACGTCCGCGATGATGTTGGCGATGACCACGTCGGCAGGGTCGGCGTCCACGGCCTCCAGCAGGTCGCCGCAGCGCACCTCGATGACCTCCGCGAAGCCGTTGACGGCCACGTTCTCCTTCGCCACCCGCACGGCCACAGCGTCCAGGTCGGTGGCCAGCACCTGCTTCGCGCCCATGTGGGCCGCGGCGATGGCCAGTATGCCCGTGCCGGTGCCGATGTCGATGACCGCGTCCCCGGGCTTCACATACTTCTCCACCAGCTCCACGCACATGCCCGTGGTCTCGTGGGTGCCGGTGCCGAAGGCCATGCCGGGGTCGATCTCGATGATGTGGTCCCCGGGCTGAGCGTCGTATTCCTCCCAGCTCGGCTTGACGACCATGTGCCCGCCCAGCCTAAACGGCTTGAACGCCTTCTTCCAGCTCTCGGTCCAGTCCTCCTCGGCCACGGCGTGGTCCAATATCGTCAGCTTCCCCAGGTCCATGCCCAGGTCCAGCCCCCGCAGCCTCTCAAGCTCCGCCCGGATGAACATCAGCCGGTCGCGCAGCTTCTCGTCCGCCTCGTAGTAGCCCGTCACCTTCACGTCGTCGCCGATGCGCTGGGCGATGGCCTCGTCGATGATGTCCCACTGGCCCTCGGGCCGCTGGTTCAGCGCCACGTCGTTCTTGTCCTCGATCATCGTGCCCGCGCTGCCTGCGTCCATCAGCACCTGCGAGATCAGCTCCGATCCCTCCGTGGTGGTCAGCACCGTGTATTCCATCCAGTCCATTGTATAGCTCCCTCACGTTTTCGCTCTGCACATTATAACACACTCTTTCGCGGTTGAAAACAGCTTGCGCGTTAATACAACGGCTTACCTTATTTTAATCTGTACCTGATGAATCGGGTATCGAAGTCTGCTATAATGGAGCGAGAATTAACGCAAAGAGCGTTGACTTTATCGTAGTAAAGTGATAAATTGATAAAGTAAAACATGATTTGGAGGTCAAGCATGACCATGGTTCCTGGGGAATATCCGCTGAAAAGGGAGGAGCGCGTGCTGTTCGCGCTGCGGGCGCTGTACCAGCGCCACGGCTACGCGCCCTACAAGATGGGCAAGTTCGAGGAATACGACCTCTACGCCCGCAACAAGGACTTTCTGGTCTCCGACGGCATCATCACCTTCACGGACACGGACGGGCGGCTGATGGCGTTAAAGCCCGACGTGACGCTGTCCATCATCCGAAACACGAAGGACGTGGAGGACTGCGTGCAGCGGGTGTGCTATTCGGAGAACGTGTACCGCATCTCCGGCTCCACCCACCAGTTCAAGGAGCTGATGCAGATGGGGCTCGAGTGCATCGGCGACGTGGGGCTTTTCGACCTGCGGGAGGTCATCGCGCTGGCGGCGGAGAGCCTGGACCTGATCGACCCGGACAACGTGCTGGAGCTTTCGCACATGGGCGTGGTGTCCGCGCTGGTGAACGGGCTCGATTTGGACTCGGACGAGCGCGAGGCGGTGCTGACGTGCATCGGCGAGAAGAACGCCGACGGCATCCGCAAGCTGTGCCCGGGGAAGGACATCGCGGGCGTCACGAAGCTCATCACCGCCCACGGCGCGCCGGAGGACGTGATCGCGGCGCTGCGGCCCTACTGCGCCACGGGGCTGGCGCGGGCGGCGCTGGAGGAGCTCCAAACCGTCACGCGGCTGCTCGACCGCAAAAACGTGCGGGTGGACTTTTCCATCGTCAACGACATGAACTACTACAACGGCATCGTGTTCCAGGGCTACATCCACGGCATCCCCACCGGCGTGCTGTCCGGCGGCCAGTACGACAAGCTGATGCAGCGCATGGGCCGGGAGAGCCGGGCCGTGGGCTTCGCCATCTACATGGACCTGCTGGAGCGGCTGGACCGGGAGGCGCGGCCCTACGACGTGGACACGCTGCTCATCTACGACCGGGACGCCGACGTGGCCGCGCTGTCCGAGGCGGTGGACGCCATCGCCCGGTCGGGCTTGAGCGTCGCGGCCCAGCGGGCCGTCCCCGAAAAGCTGAAATACCGGCGGCTGTGCCGCTTCGAGGGAGGGAAGGTCGTTGAGCAGCATGATTAACGTGGCCCTGCCCAAGGGACGGCTGGGCGAGAAGGTCTACGGCATGTTCGCCGCCGCGGGCTATGAGTGCCCGTCCATCCTCGAGGCCAACCGCAAGCTCATCTTTGAAAACCCCGAGGCGGGCGTGCGGTACTTCTGGGTCAAGCCCTCCGACGTGGCCATCTACGTGGAGCGCGGCGCGGCGGACATCGGCGTGGCCGGGAAGGACATCCTGCTGGAGTACCGCCCGGACGTGTACGAGCTGCTGGACCTGAACGTCGGCAAGTGCCGCATGGCCGTGGCCGCGAAGAAGGGGTTCCGGGACGACGCGGAAAAGACGCTGATCGTCGCCACCAAGTTCACCCGCATCGCCCGGGAATACTACGCGGGCCTGGGCCGGGACATCGACATCGTCCACCTGAACGGCTCCATCGAGCTGGCCCCCATCCTCGGGCTGTCCGACGTGATCGTGGACATCGTGGAGACGGGCAAGACGCTCTATGAGAACGACCTGGAGCCGGTGGAGACCATCGTGCCCATCTCGGCGCGGCTCATCGCCAACAAGTCAAGCTTCAAGTTCAACGCCAGGGCGGTTGAGGCCATCACCGAAGGGCTGAAAGGACAGATCAGATATGATTAGGATCATGAGATACGGCGAAGTCGCCAACGCGGAC
>JAFUWR010000363.1 GCA_017471125.1 Clostridia bacterium
CGGGGACGGTTCTGTTTGTCACGCCCACCGAAAAACGTGACAATGAGAAACGTACCCGATGTCACCGCGGTGTAGCGGCGGTGCGTAAAGGGGAAGGCAAGGGGGACGACCTCTCCGTCGCGGCCTATGGCCGCGCCACCTCCCCTGGAAGGGGAGGCAAGGGGGTCACGTAACAACGCGGTAGCCTTGGCTCCCCTTCCAGGGGAGCTGGCACGCGAAGCGTGACTGAGAGGTCGTCCCCCGTCCTCACGCCCCGAGGCTTTCCCGCACGTGGTCGAGGAAGGCGGCGGCGACGTCGCCGGAGGGGTGGCTGGCGCTGCGGATGAGGATATACTCGGCCATGTGGTCCGGCTCCACCAGGCGCTTGACGGCCACGCCGCTGCCCCCGGAGAAGCTGGCCGCGGCGGCGGGATAGATGGCGATGCCCACGCCCTGGGCGGTGAGCTCATAGGCGTTGAGCATGTGGGCGATCTTGAAGCGTATGGTGGGCGCGGCGTCGCACCCGGCCCGGGCGAACCAGTCGAGGATCTCCTGCTGCCGGGACTCCCGGGAGGGGATGATCAGCTCGTAGGGCAGCAGCGCCCGCACGGGCACGGTGTCCCCGGGCTGCTCGGACAGCGGATGCCCCGGCGGGATCATGGCGACCCAGGGCTCCTTGTGCACGGGGATGCCATGGAAGCCCTCGGCGTTGTAGGGCGCGGTGATGACGCCCAGGTCCGCCAGCCCCCGGGACACCCGCAGGCACACGTCGTCGGAATTGCCGTTCCAGATCTCGAACTCCACCGCCGGGTGCCGCTTGTGGAAGTCCGCCACCCACCGGCTGATCAGGTGCGGCGCGTGGCCCTCCACCGTCGCCAGGTACAGCGTGCCGTTCAGCCCGCGCTCCATCGCGCGCACCTGCTCGGCGGACTTGTCGGCCAGCGCGGCGATCTGCCGGGCGTACTGATAGAAGAGCTGCCCCGCCTCGGTCAGCTGGAGCGCGTGGTGCTCCCGAAAAAAAAGCGGCGCGCCCAGCTCCTCCTCCAGGTCGCGGATCTGCCGGCTCAGCGGCGGCTGGGCGATCAACAGCCGCTCTGCCGCGCGGGTGAAGTTCTTCTCCTCGGCGACGGCCAGGAAATAGTGGATGTGCCGAAGCTCCATAGAAGCGCCTCCCTTCATCATACCCAAAAGGTATCGTTGCGTCTTCATTATATGTATTTTACAACCCGCTGTCAAGCTGCTATAATAAGTCCATCAAGAGGAGAGAGCAAACCCCTCATAAGAAAGGAAGTCTTGATGATGAAGGCGATGTTTGATAAGATGGAGAAGTTCTTTGAGGAGTATTACTACACCTTCCATACCGACCGCTTTGAATAAGCGACGCCCCCTGTCCGTCTCAGCCCCCTGCCCCGGCAGGGGCTTTTTCTATTGTTTACATATAATAAACATCCATCCCTTGTCATTTGTATATGTGAGTGCTATAATTTAACGCGATAAATCACTAAAACGAAGTAGGGAATGGTGGCATGAAGCTGTATACCGTCAGCGGGCAGGCGATCCCGGAGGGCGCCGCGGCAGAGGAATACCGCGCGGCGCGGGCCATCGGCGGCGTGCGTGCGGGCGCGGAGCACCTGTTTTTCCGCGCCGGGCTGCGGACCTACGCCGTGGCCTGGCCGGAGGTGACGCGCTGCTATCGCCGGGTGATGCGCGTGCCCATGAAGATGTGCTGCGGCTCCGGCAGCCTGGACGTGGAGAGCCTGGTGGTCGAGGGCCCGTCCGGGGAGCTGGCGACCATCCAACTGCCCGGCAGCCGCGCGGCGCGGGCGCTGATGGACCTGCTCAGGGAGACCGCGCCCGCCGTGGAGCTCGCCGCGCCCAAAAAGGCCGAGGGGACGGAGGCGCGGGCATGACTTTGAACGAGGCGCTCGCGCGGGCGCTCAGGGCCTACGAGCACTACTACACCGTCGTCCGCGAGGGCGTCGAGCCGCCGTTCCAGGCCGAGGCACTGTTCTTGCAGCACGACGAGCGCTACTTTATCTCCCGGAGCATCCGCCTGTCCGAGAGCGACGCCCGGGAGCACATCTACTTCGCCGCCGTGGAGACCCTGGACGAAAAGCTGTTCCACGAGCTGGACGAGGCCGCCTGGAGCCGGGGGCTTGCGCTGGTGAAGCCCGAATGGGGCCATCGCGGGTCCGACATCGGCCTGGTCATCCTGACGAACCGTTTGGAGCCGGAGGCGGCGCGGGCCGTCCGCGCGGCCAGCCGGTCCAAGGGCTACGCCTTCAGCCTCAAGGGCTGGACCAATTACCGCCTGATTGCCATGGAGCTTCCCACCGGAACGACGGCCTCGAACCGCCTGGGCCGCCAGATGGAGGAGACTCTTCGCAATATAATACAGTCAAAGGGGATTGTAACATGAGCGCTTTGCTGATCATTCTCGCGGCCATCGCCATCCTGATCGTGGGCTACGTGTTCTACGGCAGCTGGCTGGCCAAACAATGGGGCGTCGATCCCAATCGAAAGACCCCCGCCCAGACCATGGAGGACGGCGTGGACTACGTCGCCGCTCCGCCCGCGGTCCTCATGGGCCATCACTTCTCCTCCATCGCCGGCGCGGGCCCCATCAACGGCCCCATCCAGGCCTCCGTGTTCGGCTGGGTGCCGGTGTTCCTGTGGTGCGTCTTTGGCGGTATCTTCTTCGGCGGCCTCCAGGATTTCGGCTCCCTGTTCGCGTCCATCCGCAACGACGGCAAGTCCGTGGGTGAGATCATCCGCACCTCCATCGGCGAGCGGGCCAAGCGCCTGTTCATCATCTTCGCGCTGCTGGTGCTGATCCTGGTCATCGCGTCCTTCGTGAACGTGGTGGCGGGCACCTTCCTCACCGCGCCCGACGAGGCGGGCAACGTGGCCTTCGGCTTCGTGACGAACCCGAACAACAACCAGGCCACGGCCATGATCTCGCTGCTGTTCATCCTGCTGGCCGTGTGCTACGGCGTGCTGACGAACCGCTTCGGCGTCAAGACCGGCACCGCCACCGCCATCGGCATCGTGGGCATCATCGCCATCGTGGCGCTGGGCCTGAACGTGGGCTTCGCCATGAGCCGCACCGCCTGGATCGTGCTGATCGGCGTGTACATCGCCATCGCGTCGCTGCTGCCGGTTTGGATCATGCTCCAGCCCCGCGACTACCTGTCCAGCTTCCTGCTGTACGCCATGATGGCCATCGCCCTGTGCGGCATCGTGTACTCCGCGTTCTCCGGCAGCGCCAAGTTCCAGCTCCCGGCCTACACCGGCTGGTCCAACGCCACCGGCACGCTGTTCCCGGCGCTGTTCATCACCGTGGCCTGCGGCGCGTGCTCCGGCTTCCATTCGCTGATCGCCACCGGCACGTCCTCCAAGCAGCTTGACGCCGAGGCCCATGCCAAGCCCATCGGCTACGGCTCCATGCTGATCGAGTCCGCGCTGGGCGTCATCTCCCTGATCGCCGTGGGCATGATCTCCACCGGCTACACCGCCGACCTGGGCTCCCCGGCCACGGCCTTCGCCAACGGCATCTCCGCCATGTTCCACGGCAACCCCGTGATCGCGGCGCTGCTGACCCTGGCGGTCTCCGTGTTCGCGCTGACCTCGCTGGACTCCGCTACCCGCCTGTCCCGCTTCATGTTCTCCGAGCTGTTCCTCAAGGAAGGCGAGGCGACCTGGAAGGACGCCAAGGGCCTGCGCAAGTGCATCACCCACCCGCTGGTGGGCACGCTGGTGATGGTCGTCATCGGCTGCATCCTGGGCGGCCTGTCCCTGAGCCAGATCTGGGGCCTGTTCGGTGCGGCCAACCAGCTCCTGGCCGGCATCGCGCTGCTGGCGGTCTGCTCCTGGCTGGGCAGCGTCGGCAAGAACAACAAGATGTTCTACTTCCCGATGGCCTTCATGCTGGTGGCCACCGAGACCAGCCTCATCATGACCATCTTCAAGAAGTGCGGCATGATCGGCGCGGGGACCGCCGCCTGGGGCGACTGGTTCCAGCTCATCTTCGCGCTGGCCATGTCCGTGCTGGCCATCATCCTGGTGGTGGAGGCCGTCGGCGCGCTGGGCAAGCAGCGCAAGGCCAGGGCCTGATCCCGACATGACCTCGGGGACGGTTCTGTTTGTCACCTTTTGATGGGAAAACGTGACAAACAGAACCGTCCCCTTTGTCATCTCCGCATAACGGTCCCCGCCCCGACATAGTATGCAAAGAAAACCAGATCGGGAGGCGGGGACCATGGATCAAACCACACTTTACCGGGATATCGCGGGCCGATGCGGCGGCGACATCTACATGGGTGTCGTCGGGCCCGTGCGCACCGGGAAATCGACGTTCATCAAGCGGTTCATGGAACTGCTTGTGCTGCCGGGCATGGAGGACGCGGACGCCCGGGAGCGCGCCCGGGACGAGCTGCCCCAGAGCGGCGCGGGGCACACCATCATGACCACACAGCCCAAGTTCGTGCCCAACGAGGCCGTGGAGGTGACGCTGCGCGACGAGGCGGCGGCGCGGGTGCGGCTGGTGGACTGCGTGGGCTACCTGATCCCCGGCGTGCTGGGGCTCAACGACGGGGAGGCGGCGCGGATGGTGCGCACGCCCTGGTACGACCACGACATCCCCTTCGAGGAGGCGGCGGAGCTGGGCACCCGGCGGGTCATCCAGGAGCACGCCACCGTGGGCGTGGTGGTCACCAGCGACGGCAGCGTGGTGGACGTGCCGCGCTCCGCCTACCAGCAGGCCGAGGCGCGGGTGGTGGAGGAGCTGAAGGCGCTGGGCAAGCCCTTCATCGTGGCGCTGAACACCGCCGCCCCGGCCTCGGCGGAGGCGCAGGCGCTGGCCGAGAAGCTGTCGGAGCGCTACGGCGTGCCCGTCGTGGCGATAGACGTGTTGAACATGACCCTCGACGACCTGAACGGCCTCATGGAGGCGCTGCTGTTCGAGTTCCCGATCCGGGAGTGCCGGATACAGGCCCCGGCCTGGCTGACGGCGCTGGCGGGCGACCACTGGCTGGGCGAGTCGGTGATGGAGGTCATCCGCGCCGCGGCCTCGGCCATGCGCCGGGTGCGCGACCACGGGCTGCTGCGGGCGGCGCTTCGGGAAAACGAGTACGTGGAGGACGCCGCGCCGACCCAGATCAACCTGAACGACGGCACCCTCGAATACCGATTGACGCTGAAGGACGGGCTGTTCTACAAGGTGCTGGGCGAGGCCAGCGGGCAGGAGATCGAGGGCGAGGCCCACCTGTTCGAGCTGATGAAGGACCTGGTGGCCGCGAAGCGGGAGTACGACCGGGTGGCCGACGCGCTGGAGAGCGCCCGCACCACCGGCTACGGCATGGTGGCCCCCGGCATGGAGGAGCTTGAATTGATGGAGCCCGAGCTGGTCCGGCAGGGCGCGCACTACGGCGTGCGCATGAAGGCCAGCGCGCCGTCGCTCCACATGATCCGCGTGGACATCCAGACCGAGGTCAACCCCATCATCGGCAGCCAAAAGCAGTCCGAGGAGCTGGTGGACAACCTCCGCGCCCAGTTCAACGGCGACCGCGAGGGCATCTGGGACACCGAGATCTTCGGCAAGACCCTCAACGCACTGGTGCGCGAGGGCATCTCCGGCAAGCTCGCCCGACTTCCCGACGACGCACGGGCAAAGCTCCGCGAAGCCCTCGAAAAGATCATCAACGAGGGGACGGGCGGGATGATTTGCATATTGCTGTGAAATGTGGTATCATACTGCGTATGCAATGATATACAGGGGGTATTGATATGTTAGCCATCGGAACGCCCGCGCCGGACTTCGAGCTGCCGGACCAGAACGGGGACCTGCACAAGCTGTCGGACTATCGGGGCAAGAAGGTGATCCTCTACTTCTATCCCAAGGACAACACCTCGGGCTGCACCAAGCAGGCCTGCGGCTTTGCGGAGCGCTACCCGCAGTTCACGGAGAAGGGCGCGGTGGTGCTGGGGGTCAGCGAGGACAGCGTGGCCTCCCACAAGAAGTTCGAGCAGAACTACGGCCTGCCCTTCACGCTTTTGAGCGACACGGAAAAGACCGTCATCGCGGCCTACGACTGCTGGAAGGAGAAGAAGAACTACGGCAAGGTCTCCATGGGCGTGGTGCGCACCACCTACCTCATCGACGAGGGCGGCGTGATCGTCCGGGCCATGGACAAGGTCAAGGCCGCGGACAACCCGGCGCAGATGCTGGACATTTTGGGCTGAAAAAGGCGGGGCATCCCCGCCTTTTTCATACCCTTTTTTCCATGCACACCAGGTCGACCCCCGGTATGCCGTTGAACTCGCAGGGGATGACGCCGCTCTCGATGTAGCCGTGCTTGGCGTACATGGCGCGGGCCACGGCGTTGCGGGCGTTGGTGTCGATGCGCAGGGCCGTGCAGCCGTTCTCCCGGGCGTAGTCTTCGTAGAACGCGAGGAACTGCCGCGCGTATCCCCGCCGGGACAGCCGCGGGTCCACCGTCAGCGTGTGCAGCACCATGACCCGGTCGTCCGCCGCCGGATAGCGCCAGTCCACCTCGGCGTAGGCGGGCATCTGCTGCCGGTTGATGCGTCCGGAGGCGACCACCCGCCCGCCGTCCTCCAGCACGAACAGGTCGCCCGCTTCTACGGCGGCCCGGGCCGTGTCCGCCGTGGGGTACACCCCGCGCGCCCAGCCGATGGTCATCTGCCCCGCTTCCTCAAGGTCCAGTATGGCGTCGTAGATCGCGGCGACGGCGGGAATGTCATGGATGGTCGCTTTTCGTATCATATCATCACCCCGACCGATTATACCACATTTTCGCGCCCGCGACAATCTTAACCCATTCCCCATAGCAGATTTTCCCTTGCCGCACTACAATGGTCACATCAACCAGAAGGGAAACACATCTATGACCTTTGACGAACTGGAACTGCTGCCCGAGCTGAAGCGGGCGGTGGAGGCGATGGGCTTTTCGGAGCCCACGGACATACAGGCTCAGGCGATACCGCTGCTGCGCTCGGGCGCGGACGTGATCGCCCGGTCGCAGACGGGCACGGGCAAGACGATGGCCTTCGCCATCCCGGCGGTGGAGCTGATCGACCGGGAGGAGGCCGAGCCCACGGTGCAGGTGCTGATCCTGTGCCCCACCCGGGAGCTGGCCCAGCAGGGCGGCGACGAGATACGCAAGCTCATCCGCTTCATGCTGAACGTGTGGCCGGCGGAGGTCTACGGCGGCGCGCCGATGGAGCGGCAGATCGCGCGGCTAAAGCGCTGCAACCTGGTCATCGGCACGCCGGGCCGGGTGATGGACCACATGCGCCGCGGCACGCTGAGCCTGGAGCGCGTGCGGCTGGTGGTGCTGGACGAGGCGGACGAGATGCTGTCCATGGGCTTTCGCGAGGACATCGAGACGATCCTGGAGGACGTGCCGGCGGACCGCCAGACGGTGCTGTTCTCGGCCACCATGCCGGACGCCATCCTCGAGCTGACGGACAAGTACCTGAAGGACCCGCAGCTCGTGGAGATCAACGCGGAGCAGGTGACCCTCGACCAGATCAGCCAGAAGTTCATGGAGGTGCCGATGGGCCGCAAGCTGGACGCGCTGAACCTGTTCCTGCACGCCGCCGAGCCCACCCGCTGCATGATCTTCTGCAACACCAAGCTGATGGTGGACGAGGTATCTTCCTATCTAAATAGGAACGGCTTCGCCTGCGAGGGCATCCACGGCGACATGAACCAGAGCCAGCGTACCCGCGTGATGGAGGGCTTCAAGGCGGCGCGCATCCCGATCCTGGTGGCGACGGACGTGGCGGCGCGGGGCATCGACGTGCAGGACGTGGACTACGTGGTCAACTACGACATCCCGCAGAACAGCGAGATCTACGTCCACCGCATCGGGCGCACGGGCCGCGCCGGGAAGGCCGGCAGCGCGGTCACCCTCGCCAGCGGGCGGCGGCAGTACTTCTTCATGCGGGACATCGCCCGGTCGGTGAAGTCCGACATCACCGAGATCCCCATCCCCACTGTGGGCGAGATCCGGGAGCGCCGCAACGCCCGGGGCCTGGACAGGCTGCGCGCGGCGATGGGGGAGGAGGTGCCGATGGCCTTCCAGACCATGGTGGGCCGGCTGATGGCCGAGGGACACGAGCCCGCGATGATCGCCTCCGTGGCGGTGCGGCTGCTGTTCGAGCGGGACGGCGCCCAGCTCGCCGACATCGAGATCGACCACAAGTCCCGGGACGGCGGGCAGTACCGCAAGCTGCTGATCTCCGCCGGGCGGCGGCAGGGCGTCGCCCCCAACCATGTGGTGAGCTGCGTGGCGGGCCGGGCCAACATCCCCGGCGGCCGGGTGGGGAAGATCGAGATCTACGACGACCGCACCGTGGTGGGCGTGCCCGCGGACATCGCCGTCGCCGCGGCCAAGGCTATGGAGGGCGCGACCCTCTGCGGCGTGCCGGTGACCGCGAAGCTGCTGCCCGATAAGCCCGCGCCCGGCCCCCGGAAGCGTCGGCAGGCGGCGCGGCCCCAGGCCCCGATACAGCCCCAGCGCCGGGGGAAGGTGCGGCTGTCCGAGGAGGCACGGGCGCGGCTGCTGGACACCGGCGACCTGAGCCGCTTCGAGATCAA
>JAFUWR010000040.1 GCA_017471125.1 Clostridia bacterium
ACGCCCCGTCCGGGCGAATATTTAACCCGTCCAGACATTCTTTCAGCAGGACGGGAAGGTGATAAAAGCCCATTACTTTACAATTTCCACGGCGCGATGCCGAGCTTTTTCCTGACCTTGAGCATGGTCCTGTGGGCGATGGCCCCGGCGCGCTCGCGGCCGGAATCCATGACCTGCTGGAGGTACGCCTTGTCGGCGGAGATGCGCTCGTACTCCCGCTGGATGGGTTCGAGGGCGGCGATGACGCTGTCGGCCACGGCGTCCTTGAACTTGCCGTAGCCCTGGCCGGAGTACTCGTTGGAGATGTCGTCCATGCTCCGGCCGGTGAGCGCGGACATGATGCTCATCAGGTTCGCGACGCCGGGCTTGTTCTCGGGGTCGTAGACGACGCTGTTCTCCGAGTCGGTGATGGCGCGACGCAGCTTCTTTCTGATGATCTCGGGCTTGTCGAGTATGGCGATGTAGGTGTCCTCCGGGTCGGACTTGGACATCTTCCGGGTGGGCTCCTGGAGGCTCATGACCCGCGCGCCCACCTTGGGGAAGTAGCCCTCCGGGATGGTGAACACGTCGCCATAGATGGCGTTGAAGCGCTCGGCGATGTCGCGGCAGATCTCGAGGTGCTGCTTCTGGTCCGCGCCGATGGGCACCAGGTTCGTCTGGTACAGCAGTATGTCCGACGCCATCAGCACCGGGTAGGTGAACAGGCCGCAGTTGATGTTGTCCGCGTGCTTGGCGGCCTTGTCCTTGAACTGGGTCATGCGGCTC
This sequence comes from Clostridia bacterium, assembly GCA_017471125.1. Taxonomy (GTDB): domain Bacteria; phylum Bacillota; class Clostridia; order Christensenellales; family Aristaeellaceae; genus UBA2862. The sequence goes on from JAFUWR010000040.1 coordinate 766, forward strand.
ATCTCGCCCATGTAGGTGAAGTTGTCCAGCACCCAGCCCAACTCCGCGTGGGCGGACACCTGGGACTGGAAGTAGATGATGTTCTTCTCCGGGTCGAGGCCGCTGGCCAGGAACAGCGCCATGGTGCGCAGGCACGCCTTCCTTAGCTCCGTCGGGTCCTGCCGCACGGTCAGCGCGTGCAGGTCCACGATGGAGTACAGGCAGTCGTACTCGTCCTGCAGGAGATTGAAATTGCGCAGCGCGCCGATGTAATTGCCCAGCGTCAGATTGCCCGTGGGCTGGATGCCCGAAAAGATGCGTTGTCTTTGAACCTGCTCAGCCATGTGCGTGAACCTCCAAGATGAAGTTAGTCTGCATACAATTATACCATGTACATCAATTTCCGTCAATCAGATCAGCAATAACATCAGCGGTATGGTCACCATCGACAGCACCGTGGACAGCAGCACCACGTTGGCGGCCACGTCCTGCCCCTCGCCCAGCATCTCCGCGAAGCTGAGCACCAGGTTGCCCACCGGCACGCAGCCCATGACGTACACGCCGCGCACGAAGTCCCGCTCCAGCGGCAGCGGCGACAGCACCGCCAGGGTGATGAGCGGGAAGGCGATGAGCTTGAGCGCGATGGCCAGGTACTGCACGGGGTCAGTGAACATGGGCTTTATGGGCACCAGCGCCAGCCGCATGCCCAAGATGACCATGCACACGGGCGTCGCCATCTTGCCCATCAGTTCCAGCATGCCACCCCACTGGCCGGTCAGCCGGACGCGGCCGAAGAACAGTACAAGACCTATCGCCACCGCGATGCCCGCCGGGTTCACCAGCGCCTTCTTCAGGCTCATGTAGCGCCCGTCGCCGGTCATGATCCAGCTCCCCATGGACCACATGAGGATGCTCATGGACAGGAAGAACATCGACGCGAACGCCTGTATCTGCGGGTATTCCGGCATGAGCGCCTGCAACAGCGGCAGGCCCATGAAGCCCACGTTGCCAAGCGACACCGAGCACACGCAGACCCGGTAGTCCATCCGGTCGAGCTTCTTGCGCAATATCAGGTACATCACCGCCATCACGCCGCCCATCAGCACCACCGACAGGCCCAGGGCGATGCCCAGGTACTTGACCATGTAGGGCGAATACTCGATCTGCTGCATGGCGTAGACGATCTGGAAGGGGCTGCACACGTAGACCAGGAACGTGGCGAAGGACGCGATGGCCGACGGCGGCACCTTCCTGAACTTCACCAGCAGGTAGCCGGGGACGGCGTAGATCAGCATGACGAGGACGGTGGACAGCGTGATGGAGAAGCTCATGGGTCTACCTCGCTTTGGTCAGGGTCTCAAGGGCGTTCAGCTTTTCTTCAAATATGGACAGGGACGACCGCCAGAAGTCCACGCTCGCCACGTCGATGCCCACCGACGCGGCCACGTCCCGGACGTCGCCCTTCCCGGCGTCGCGCAGGAGCGCCTCATACGTCGGCAGGAACGCCGCGCCCCGCGCCCGGTACAGCCCGTACACGCCCAGGGCGAAGAGCTGGCCGAAGGCGTAGGGAAGTTGTAGAAGTGGACCTCGGTGTCGTAGTAGTGGCTCTTGCAGGCCCACATGTAGGGGTGCAGGCATTCGGGGTCCAGCCCGTCGCCGTAGGTCCGGCGCTGGGCGTCCAGCATGATCTCGCACAGTTCGCTCGCGGTCATCACCTGATCCTTCCGGCGGCTGACCACCTCCGACTCGAACAGGTAGCGGCTCAATATGTCCACGATCACCTGCGCCCCGTCGGAAAGCTGCTGCTCCAGGAGCGCCGCCCGCGCGTCGTCGTCGGCGTCCTCCAGCATCCGCTCGGCCAGCAGGGTCTCGTTGAAGATGCTGGCGGTCTCCGCAAGCGGCATCGGGCAGTCGGCCAGCAGTATGGAGCCGTCGGCCATGCACTCGTTCTGGTAGGCGTGGCCCAGCTCGTGGGCCAGGGTGCTCACAGATGAGTAGCTGCCGTCGAAGTTGGCGAGTATGAAGCTCTGCCGGAGGGGGTGCATGTCCTCGCAGAACGCGCCGCCCACCTTCCCCTCCCGGGGATAGAGGTCGATCCAGCGCGCGTCGAAGGCCCGGTCGATCATCCGGCCCATCCGCGGGCTGAACGCGCCCAGCTTGTCGATCAGGATGCGCCGGGCGTCCTCGGGGGTATAGTCGGCCCGGATATGGCCCACCGGGGCGAACAGGTCGTAGAACTTGAGGCCCCCGTCGTAGCCCAGCAGCTTCGCCTTCAGGCGGAAGTAGCGGCGGAACATGGGCAGGCTCTCCCACAGCGCCGCAAGCAGCGCGTCCAGCGTCGCCCGGTCCATCCGGGAGGCGTCAAGCGCCATGTCCAGCACCGAGGGGTAGCGCCTTGATTCGGCGATGGTGTTGGCCTCGCCCTTGATGCCGTTCAGACACGCGGCCATCGGGATCTCGATCTTGGGGTAGCAGGCCAGCTCCGCTTCATAGGCTGCGCGGCGCACCGCCCGGTCCGGGCTGTACGCCATGCCCCGCACCGCGGGCAGGGGCAGCGTGCGGGTGCCGCCGTCGAGGGCCACGTCCGCGGTCAGGTTGCCCTCCAGCTGGTCCCGCAGCCGCATCCACGCGCTGCCGCCGGAGAGCTGGAGCTTCAACACCGTGGGCTCCAGCGCCGGGTCGATGACGTGGGCCGCGTCGCGCTTCAACGTCCGAAGCAGGTAGGCGTGCTCCGTCAGCAGCGGGGAGCGGGCGATCAGGGCGTCCAGGTCGTCCATGCCCTTGAGCCGCGCCGACAGCGCCGAGGTCGCCTGCTTCACCACGTTCAGCGTGGGCTGTATGCGCGTCGCCGCCGCCATCGCCGGGGCGCAGTTGGCGTCCGCCGCCAGGGTGAGCTGGGCGTAGCCGTAGGTCCTTTGAGTCAGCGCCGATAGCGCTTGAAGCCCCTCGAGCATGGCCTCCAGCGCGGACACATCGGGCCGCAGGCCCTTCGCCTCCGACAGCAGCTTGTCCGCCAGCGCCGCGGCTTCTTTTGTATCACGCGCGTATTCCGGGGCGTTGAAGTTAGTATAAAGCTTCGTAAGGTCCCAATTCATAGGGTAATTGCTCCTTTGGTTGCTGTATCATTTGGATGGGGAACGACCTCATCCGACCTCGCTTTGCTCGGCCACCTTCCCCTCAAGGGGAAGGCAAGACGCCCCCACAGTCAGCTTCGCTGACAGCTCCCCCTACGCAGGGGGAGCCACAGGCGGGCGCCGCAACGGCGCCCCTACGAGAGGTCGGCAGCAGCTACTGCGCTGGTGCCTGGTGCCTGATGCCTGGTGCCTGTTCCCGCGCCCCAATCCTCAATCCTCAATTATCAATTCTCAATTTCCCCCGCTATTCAGTCTGAATGTCAGCTTCACGGGATTGTGGTCGGACGCGGTGAAATCGTCGTCGATGACGTGGCTCTCCACGGCGGTCACGTTGTCGGACACGACGAACCCGTCCGTGATCAGCACGAAGGTCTGGCCGGGGACGTACCCGGTGTCGCAGTTGCGGCAGGAGGGCACGGGCGCGGCGTCGTCCAGCATGGGCACGAGGGAGACGCCGTCGACCAATATACCCGGCTCCACGGGCCTGGCCCAGCTAAACCCCTCGCCGGACACGCCGAACACCGCCGCGGCGTCGCCGATCAGGTCCTTGTTGAAGTCGCCGCCGGCCACGCAGTAGTTGCCCTCGGCGTACTCCCGGCGCATGCTCTCGGCCAGCAGCTTCAGCTGCTCGGTGGCGATGGAGCCGTCCGCGGTGTAGGCCGACATGTGGACGTTGTACAGGCACAGGTAATGGCCGTCCGCAGTGGGGACGCGGCACAGAGAGTAGCACCTGTCCAGATCCAGTATCTTCCGCCAGCCTGTCTCCACCGGCAGCGAGTAGCGCTCGCCCCTAAAGATGTCCCGGCTGGACAGGGTCAGCAGCCCCGACCTTGCCGCGCCGTGGGGCTGGCTGGGCGGGACGAGCAGGTAGGGCGAATCGTAGTTCTGGGCGAAGTAGGACTGGTATTCCGGGAAGGCGTCGCGGAAGAACTCGGTCTCGTCCACGTGCCAGCTCCGGGTGGCGTCCACGTC
>JAFUWR010000364.1 GCA_017471125.1 Clostridia bacterium
CCGTGCCCGCCCACGACCAGCGCGACTACGAGTTCGCCAAGAAGTTCGGCGCGGACATCATACAGGTCATCGAGGGCGGCGACATCTCCGTGGAAGCCTACACCGGCGACGGCAGGATGATCAACTCCGACTTCCTGAACCAGTACGACAACAAGAAGGACTCCCTCGCCGCGATGCTCGAGTTCCTCGAGAAGAAGGGCGTCGGCAAGAAGGGCGTCCAGTACAAGATGAAGGACTGGGCGTTCAACCGCCAGCGCTACTGGGGCGAGCCCATCCCGCTGATCCACTGCCCGGTGTGCGGCACCGTGGGCGTGCCCTACGACGAGCTGCCGCTGACCCTGCCGGACGTGGAGAACTTCGAGCCCGGCACCGACGGCCAGAGCCCGCTCGCGCGCATCAAGAGCTTCGTCAACTGCGCCTGCCCCAAGTGCGGCGGCCCCGCCAAGCGCGAGACGGACACCATGCCCCAGTGGGCGGGTTCCTCCTGGTACTTCCTGCGGTTCGTGGACCCGCACAATGACCAGGCCTTCGCCTCGATGGACGAGATGAAGTACTGGATGCCCGTGGACTGGTACAACGGCGGCATGGAGCACGTCACCCGCCACCTGCTGTACAGCCGCTTCTGGCACCGCTTCCTCTATGACATCGGCGAGGTCAACACCCCCGAGCCCTACGCGAAGCGCAGCTACCAGGGCCTGATCCTTGGCTCCGACGGCGAGAAGATGTCCAAGTCCAAGGGCAACGTGGTGGACCCGCTGGACATCGTCAAGCAGTACGGCGCGGACACGCTCAGGCTGTACGTGCTGTTCATGGGCGACTACACCGCCGCCGCGCCGTGGAACGACGACTCCGTCAAGGGCTGCCGCCGCTTCCTGGACCGCGTGTGGCGCCTGATGGACATGCTGAACGACGGCGAGGGCATCTCCAAGGACATGGCCTACGACGTGCACAGCTGCATCAAGAAGGTCACCGAGGACTACGAGAAGATGAAGTTCAACACCGCCATCGCCGCCATGATGACGCTGGTGAACGCCTTCTACGCCAAGGGCAGCGTGACCCGCGGCGAATTGAAGGCGCTGGTGCAGCTCCTGAACCCCGTCGCGCCCCACATCACCGAGGAGATCAACGCGCTGTGCAAGCTGTCGGACGGCGAGCTCATCCGCGCCGCCTGGCCCAAGTACGACGAGGCCGCGCTGGTCAAGGATACCGTGGAGGTGGCGCTGCAGGTCAACGGCAAGGTGCGCGGCAGGATGAACGTGCCCGCGTCCCTCACCCGCGACGACGCCCAGGCGTACTTCATGGCCACCGACGAGGTGCAGAAGCTCATCGCCGGGAAGAGCGTCAAGAAGCTGGTGTTCGTGCCGGGTCGTCTGGTCAACATCGTCGTTGGTTGAACCACAATATAGGGTGGGGAGAAATCCTGCGGATTTCTCCCCACCCTATATCCATTTTTGGCCTATCAGGCTTTCTTGATGACAATCTTGACGTTGTCGCCCGCCCACCGTATGATCTCCTTCATCGCCCACTCGTCGACGGCGACGCACCCGGCGGTATAGCTGTTGCTGCCCTTGCAGTGCAGGAAGATGCAGCTCCCCTTGCCGGACACGCCCTCGGCGTTGTAGTCGATGAACATGCAGTAGTTGTAGTTGGGCGCGTAGTCGATCAGGTGCTCGTCGGAGGAGGTGTAGCTGCGGCCCGTCTCCCGGGAGTCCACGAGCTGGTTGTAGTACTCGGACTTGGAGGTCCCGCACCAGTAATGGTACTTCGTCACCTCGACGTAATCCAGCTTCGCGCCGGGGTCGGCCTTGATGCCGAAGGGCGTGGTCAGGTTATAGGTGCCGGTGGGGGTCTTTTTGTCGCCCTCCTTGGTCTTGTCGATGCCCTTCTTGCCCACGTAGGCGTCGGTCTCCAAGAGCTGCGTCCAGACGCCGTTCAGCTTCTCATGGACGGACAGCGTGGCGCTGCTGCCGCTCTTGTACTCCACCAGCACGATCTGGTCAGTCTGCTTCGCCGCCGCCAGGGACGCCGCGCGGCTATCCTTGGGCGCGGGGGTCGGGGCCGCGGCGGGGTCGGCGACGGTCACCGCGCAGGACGCGGTCTTGCCGTTGGCGGTGGCGACGGTGACGGCGGCGGCGCCCACGCCCACGGCGGTCACGGTGCCCTTCTCGTCCACCCGGGCCACGGCCTCATCGCTGGTGTCGAAGGTCAGCCGCGTCACCGCGCCGCTGGACAGGGTGACCTTGAAGGTGTAGCTGTCGCCCGCGCCCTTCTCCGCGTCGTAGTTGAGCTTCAGCGTCTTTTTGTCCAGCTTCACGGACGTGGGCGCCTTGCCCACCACGACCTTGCACGTCGCCTTGACGCCGTTGGCCGCGGCGGCGGTGACGGTGGCGGTGCCGGCCTTGAGGGCCTCCACCCGGCCGTCCGCGGACACCGAGGCCACCTTGGGCTTGTCGGAGGTGTACGCCAGCACCTGGCTCACGTCCCAGCCGTCAGCCGTCAGCGCCACGGCGTCCAGCGCCAGCGCGTCGCCCACGCAAAGCGTCGCGTCGGCGAGCATCGCGACCGTCGCCGGGCCGGGCATGACCTCCACCGCGCAGGCGGCGGTGAGGCCGTTGTAGGTCGTTGCGCGCAGGGTCGTCTCGCCCAGGCCCACGGCGGTCACCACACCTGTGGCGGGGTCGATGTCGGCCACCGCCGGGTCGTCGGCGGAGAAGGCGACCTCCCCCGCCGCGCCCTTGTCGATGGCGGCCTTGAGGGTCACGACCTGGCCCGTCAGCAGGCCGAGCTTCTCCGCGCTCAGGGTGAGAAACGTGGGCGCGGGCAGCACGGTCACCGCGCAGGTGGCCTTTTTGTTGTTCTGGGTCTTGACGGTGATGGTGGCCTTGCCCGGGCCGACGGCGGTCACCCGGCCGTCCGACACCGTCGCCACGGATTCCTTGTTGGAGGACCAGGTATACTCGGCGTAGCAGCCCGCGGGCACGTCGGCCACGAGGTCGAAGCCCTGCCCCTGGCCCAGGGACAGCTTCTTCTGGGACAGCGTCACCTTGGTGGGGGCCTTGACCACGGTCAGCCTGCATGATGCCGTCGCGCCGTCGAAGGTGGTCACGGTGACCGTGGCCTCCCCGGCCTTCGCCGCCGTCACCACGCCCGCGGCGGTCACCGCGGCGACCTTCTTGTCCGTGGTGGCGAAGGCGCAGTAGGCGGCGGGATAGCCGCACTCCGGGGCCAGCAGCGTCAGCTTCTGCTTCTCGGTCAGCCGGATCTCTTCCGTAGTCAGCGCGAGTTCGGACGCCGGGTCGAACCACGTCGCGCCGTTCAGCGCGATCACCGCGTCGTCGGGCAGGCTGATCGCCGTCTCCATGACCTTGCCGCTCTTGCGCTCGTAGACGATGGCCCCGTCCGCCACGCCGGGGAACGTGCCCTTGACGAGCTTCATCAGCTTGGAGCACTTGCCCAGCTCCACGGCGGGCAGCGGGTTGTGGTCGCACAGCAGCGCGTTCAGCGACTTGTTGGCGGTCAGGTCCAGCGCCGTCAGCCCGTTGTGGGCGCAGTTTAATGTCGCCAGCGACTTGTTGGCCGACAGGTCCAGCGCCGTCAGCGCGTTGCGGGCGCAGACGAGGGTCTTTAACGACTTTAACGCCGACACGTCCAGCGCCGCCAGGCGGTTGTCCCCGCAGTACAGCGCCGTGACCTTGGTGAACCGCTCCAGCCCTGCGAGGCTCTCGATGCCGAGGCCGGTCACGTCCACGGTCTTGACCTTCTTCGCCTCGGCGGCGGAGATGGCCCCGTCGCGGTTGGCGTCGAAATTCGCCATCACGTAGGCGCGGAAGGCGTCGTCCGGGAAGCCGTCGTCGGCCTGGGCCAAGGCGGCGTCCATGCCCTCCACCGCCGCCTCCTCCGCGTCCAGCATGAGCTCCAGCTCGCCCACCGGGGCCTCCGGCATGCCCTCGGCCAGCGCAGGCAGCAGCGCAAAACACAGGCACGCCACCAGCGCCGCGATCAGCCGTTTCATATCCTTACGCATATCAACAACCTCGATCCATATTTTCCCTGTTACAACGATAACATATTATAGTAAAAATGTCAATGCGGCCGGTCGGCCTTCGTCCGCTTGCGCTTCACGGCGATCAGGCGGGGCGGGTCGTTGGGCTGGTTCATATAGTGGCGGATCATAGCGTCGTAGCGCCGGGGATCGAGGGCCTCGGCCCAGCGGGTCAGCGCCTCAAGCTCCCGCATGCCCTCGGCGTGGCCGGGGTAGACGCAGATCGTCAGGAGGCCGTCGGGCTTGAGCAGCCCAAGCGCCGCGTCTACGGCCAGGAGCGTGGTCTCCACGCGGGTGGTGACGGCGTGCTCGGCCCCGGGCAGCCAGCCCAGGTTGAACATGACCACGTCCACCGGCTCGGGCACCACGGACGCCATATTTTCATGGCCGGTACAGTGCAACTCAGTGCGATCCGCCACGCCCGCCGCCTCGAGGCGCTCCCGGGTGCGCGCCACGGCCTCGGGCTGCACGTCGAAGGCGTACACGCGCCCTCCCTCGCCCACATGCTGGCACAGCCAGAGCGTATCCTGGCCGTTGCCCATGGTGGCGTCCACGGCCCGCGCCCCGTCATGGAGCGCCGGCTCGATCAGCTCCGCGGCCCAGAAACGGGCCGAGCGAAAGTCGTTCGCCATCCCTACATGCCCCCTATCCATTCCACGGCCAGCCGCACCGTCAGCAGCGCCAGCACGGCCAGCATGACCCAGCGGATGAACCGCGCCCCTCGGGTCAGCGCCAGCTTCGCGCCGATCCAGCCGCCGGTGACGGAGCAGCACACCGCGGGCAGCGCCAGCGCGAACACCACGTCCCCGGCGGCGACCCGGGTGACGAGCGCGGCGATGTTGCTGGTGAGGTTCACCGGCTTGCACGTGGCCGACGCGGTGACCATGTCCATCCCCAGCAGGTTCGTGAACAGCAATATCAGGAACGTGCCCGTCCCCGGCCCGAAGAAGCCGTCGTAGAAGCCGATGACCAGCCCGATCAGCGCGCAGACGGGATAGTCCCGCCCGACGAAGGGCCGCGCGTGCTCGGGGCTCCTGCCCTTCACCAGCACCGCCGCGCCCACGATGGGGATGGCGAACACCATGAACCCCCGCATGGCCCGGTTGCCCAGCGCCATCGCCGCCTGGGTGCCCAGCCACGACCCCGGCAGCGCCAGCGCCGAGGCGATCAGCGCGGGACGCAGCATCACCTTGCCGCTTTTCAGGTAGCGGATCGTGGCCGTCAGCGTGCCGAAGGTGGAGGAGAACTTGTTGTTGCCCGAGGCGAAGTCGTAGTCCAGCCCCGCCAGCGTGTACGCGGGCAGCGAGATCAGCCCGCCCCCGCCCGCGATGGCGTCCACCAGCGCCGCCAGGAACACCATCGGCAGCACGATCAGGTATACTTTGGGCGTCAGGACCACGAAACATCACTCTCCGATCGACGACCATTATACCAGAACCGCCCGGTGATTGACAGTTATTTTTTATCGACGGCGCGGGCTAACCCATATATAACAGAATATTGATTTCTTGCAGTCTTGACCCATTCGCAGTATTGTGTTATACTCACAGAGCTTAGCGGCAAGACAGTTCGAGACCATCCTGTCTATAAACAAAACTAAGGGCGGAGACAAAACGCAACGTTTGTCCGGGGCATACCTTAGTGGAGGTATGCTCTTTTTTTGCACGAGGAGGTGACGAAAATGGATATGAAGAACCTGACACAGACCCAGAAGCTAACGATGTCGGGGGCGGTGATGGCAATCTACATCGTGGTGATGTACTTCACGCAATCCTTTGCCTTCGGCCAGTACCAGGTGCGCATCGCGACGGCGATCTACGCCACGGCATATCTGTTTCCGTTCCTGGTTGTGCCGCTGGGCCTATCCAATCTGCTCGCCAACATGGTCATGGGCGGGCTGGGCTTCTTCGACATCGTGGGCGGCGGCATCGTCGGCCTGCTGACGGCGGGCTGCTGCGCCCTGCTGGGGAAGAAGCGCGTGACGGCGTGGTCGGTCGTCGCGCCCATCACGCTGATCCCGGCGCTGGTGGTGTCGCTGTGGCTGTCGAGGCTGATCGGCGTGCCCTACTTCGCGCTGGCCGGGTCCCTGCTGGTGGGGCAGTTCATCGCGGGCATCGTGGGGGCGCTGCTGGTGAAGGCCCTGAAGAACATATGGAAGGAGCTGTGAGCATGTCCGATCGCGCGAACGAGGGGCTTCAGTCCCTGGGCAACAAGCGCACCGTCTACAAGAGCGACTACGCGCCGGAGGTGCTGGAGACCTTCCAGAACAAGCACCCCGGCAACGACTACTTCGTCAAGTTCAACTGCCCGGAGTTCACGAGCCTGTGCCCCATCACCGGCCAGCCGGACTTCGCGACCATCTATATCGCCTACGTCCCCGGCGAGCGCATGGTGGAGAGCAAATCCCTGAAGCTCTACCTGTACTCCTTCCGCAACCACGGGGACTTCCACGAGGACTGCGTGAACGTCATCATGAAGGATCTCATCAAGCTCATGGACCCCAAGTACATCGAGGTCTGGGGCAAGTTCACGCCCAGGGGCGGCATCTCCATCGACCCCTACTGCAACTACGGTCGTCCCGGCACCCGCTGGGAGGAGGTGGCCTGGCAGCGCCTGAGCCAGCACGACCTGTACCCCGAAAAGGTGGACAACCGGTGACCCAAAACTTAGCATTTTAATGATGCGGGCCCCGCCTGGATGTGATACACTATTCAGGCGGGGCCCGCAATCTTTCTCAAAGGAGCGTCATATGTCTTCCTTCCGCAAAAAGTACCTCGGCGACAAGGCATTCTACAAAATGGTGCTGGCCATCGTGATACCGATCATGGTGCAGAACGCCATCACGAATTTCGTGAGCCTGCTGGACAACATCATGGTGGGTCAGGTGGGCACGGAGCCCATGTCGGGCGTGGCGGTGGCGAACCAACTGATGTTCGTGTTCAACCTGTGCGTGTTCGGCGGCATCTCCGGCGCGGGCATCTACTCGGCCCAGTTCCACGGCGCGGACAACCAGGAGGGCGTGCGGTCCTGCTTCCGCTTCAAGCTGTACCTGGGTCTCGCGCTGTGCGCCGGGGCCATCGCGCTGTTCCTCGTCAAGGGCGAGGCGCTGATCGGGCTGTACCTGAACGACGTGGACGCCGAAAAGGTGGCCGCCACCCTGCGCCACGGCATGGACTACCTGCGGGTGATGCTTTGGGGGCTGCCGGCCTTCGCGCTGTCGCAGATCTACGCCAGCACGCTGCGGGAGGGCGGCGAGACGGGCCTGCCCATGCGGGCGGGGGTCATCGCGGTGTTCGTGAACCTGGTGTTCAACTACCTGCTCATCTTCGGGCACCTGGGCTTGCCGGCGCTGGGCGTGCGCGGCGCGGCCATCGCCACGGTGCTGTCGCGGTACGTGGAGCTGTTCATCGTCGCGGGCACCGCCCATAGGCACCCCGAGCGCTTCCGCTTCATCCGCGGGCTGTACGCCACGCCGCGGGTGCCCGCCGATCTTGCGAAGGCCATCGCCATCAAGGGCGCGCCGCTGCTGATCAACGAGGCGCTCTGGTCCCTGGGCATGGCGACGCTCACCCAGTGCTACTCCCTGCGGGGGCTGGACGTGGTGGCCGCGATGAACATCTCCACCACCGTGTCCAACCTGTTCGCCGCCACGTTCCTGTCCATGGGCACCGCCACGGCCATCATCGTGGGCCAGTCGCTGGGGGCCAACGACCTGGACACCGCCAGGGACCGGGCCTGGAAGCTCATCGCGTTCAGCATCTTTTTGAGCCTGTGCGGCGGGGCGCTGATGCTTTTAGCGTCGCCGCTGGTGCCGCGGGTGTACCGCACGGAGCCGGAGGTCCGCCGCCTGGCCACCCACCTGCTGATGGTGTATTCCCTGTGCATGCCGCTGTTCTCCTACTGCAACTCCGCCTACTTCATCCTCCGCTCCGGCGGCAAGACGATGATCACCTTCTTCTTCGACAGCGGCTACACCTGGGTGGTGGCCGTGCCGCTGGCCTGGTGCCTGGTGCGGCTGACCACGCTGGACGTGCGGGCGGTGTACCTGCTGGTGCAGCTCGCCGACATCATCAAGGTGGTGTTCGGGCACTTCCTGATCGCCCGGGGGAGCTGGCTCAACAATATGGTTTCATAGGAATGGGGGCGGTCCCCCGCCCCCTTTGTCGCATTATCTCCCAAAGAGCTGCACCCAGTACATCACGCCGCCGTAGCTGTACGCGCACACGCCGATGGAGCCGTAGCTGGCCCGCAGGATGTTCTCCCTGTGCCCGTCGCTGGACGACATCCACGCGGCCATCACCTTGTCGGCGGTCCGCTGGCCCCGGGCGATGTTCTCCGCGAAGGCGCTTGCGCTGACGGTGGACCACTTGGACCCGTCCGGCCGGGTGTGGCTGAAAGACCGGGTCAGCTCCCCGGCCCGCACGCAGGCCGCGCGGGTCAGCTCGCCGTCCACCCGCAGGGCGTTGAGGCCCTGCTTGGCGCGCTCCTCGTTCACCAACTGCACCACGCGGCTGGCCAGGTCGTCGCGATCAATGCCCGCCGGGGCCGCGGTGGGCTTGGCCGTGGGCGCGGCCGTGGGCTTCGCGGTGGGCGCTTGCGTGGGCGCTTTGACGGGCGGTTCCGTCGGGCCTGTTGTCGGGATTTCTGTCGGTGCTTCGGTCGGCGCTTGTGTTGGCACTTCGGTGGGGACTGCCGTCGGCGCTTCCGTCGGTACGGTCGTCGGCGCGGCGGTGGGCGCCTCGGTGGGCACGGGCTTCGCGCCCTCCACGGTGGCGGTGTAGCAGCCCGCGCCGGTGTTCAGGCGCAGCTTGTAGCTGGCGGTCGGGTCGTCCACGCGCACCCGCAGGCTGCCTGCGCCGCCCTGCACGTTCTGCACGCACAGCGGCCAGTCGCCCTGGTACACGGTCAGCACGCAGTCCCCCTGGGGGACCTGCCAGGTCACCTCGATGGCGCTGCCGTCCATGCGCCCGGTCACATAGCCCTCGGCGAAGGCGGGCAGGAGCAGCAGCGCGATCAACGTCAGTGTCACAGCGATCTTACGTTTCTTCATGGTTTTCATCCTCTCTGTGAAATGGTTTTGAAATATATTTCACAGATAGTTTATATATAATCTCCAAATTTGTCAACCATTTTATGTGCAATATCCACAAATTACCAGTGTATCCAGAGATGACCAAGGGGGTGTTTTCCATGTCCGGGACCCTGCG
>JAFUWR010000365.1 GCA_017471125.1 Clostridia bacterium
AGGGCATAGAATCCCGGCAGTGGATGACATTATTTCCTCTGCCTCGCTGCGTTTTCCTGCTCTTTTTCCTCTTTTGACCCCCTCTTGAACGAGTTTCTCACCGTTTTTAGAGGTGCCCTGAAGGGGAAGGCATGCTGCCGCGTATAAGCGTAACCCTCTTGCCTCCCCTGTCAGGGGAGGTGGCATTTGCGCAGCAAATGACGGATGAGGTCGGGTAACTCAATTCCCCATTCCCCATTTATAGCGAAAGGACGGATCGCCTTTGATCAATCCCATCACGCCTCGCACGAGCATCATCGGCCGCCTATCGTCCACCACGCGGCGGATGGCCATCGTGCTGCTGCTGCCAGTGCTGTTCAGCCTGACGGTGATGTTCCTGGTGGCGGCGCGCTACCAGAGCGCCCTGTCCCGCATGGAGACGGCGGCGAGCCTGAAGCCCATCGTGGGCACGGAGCTGGCGGGGCAATTGTTCTCGGTGGCGGCGGGCCGTGTGAGCTTCGAGGACAGCGGCGTGGACGCCCTGCTGGACAGCGTGGACCGCACGCTGGACCGGCTGCTGGCGGGCGCGGCCTCGGGCACCCTGGAGCTGACGGTGGCCCGCCGCACGCTGGACACCCTGGGCAGCTACGTGGACCGGGCGCGGCGGGGCATGGCCGAGGGCATGCCCATCAGCGAGGTGGAGCGCATCGTGGACGAGGTGCGCGACGTGGGCGACCTGATCGCCGACATGCTGGACGACTTCATCTCCGTGGAGGTGGAGGAGGCCGAGCGCGTGGGCGAATCCATCCGCCGCCTGGTGTGGGCCACGGCGCTGGTGGAGGCGGCGCTGGTGGTGGTCACCGTGAGCCAGGCGGGGCTGTCGTCCCTGCGGCTGGCGGACATGATCCGCATGGCGATAAGGCAATTGGAGGGCAGCATGCGCAGGCTCACCGGCGGCGACCTCCGCGCCCGGGTGCCGGACATGAACGTGGAGGAGTTCGCGGAGCTGGCCCAGCAGACCAACGTCATGGCGAACCGGCTGGAGGGGCTGATCGAGAAGAGCCGGCAGGAGCAGGAGAATCTGGCCAAGTCCGAGCTTCGGCTGTTGCAGGCGCAGATCAACCCGCACTTCCTCTACAATACCCTGGACGCCATCATCTGGCAGGCCGAGTCCGGCCAGAGCGAGCAGGTCATACGGCTGACCCGGGCGCTGAGCGACTTCTTCCGCATCTCCCTGTCCTCCGGCGCGGACTGGATCACCCTCGAGCGCGAGGTCATGCACCTGTCGGGCTACCTGTCCATCCAAAAGACCCGCTACCGGGACATCCTGAACTACGCCATCGACATCCCGGAGGACATGCTCCAGGGCTACATCGTCAAGCTGCTGCTCCAACCGCTGGTGGAGAACGCGCTGTACCACGGCATCAAGTCCAAGCGCGGCGGCGGCTTCATCCGCGTCAGCGCCGCCCGGGACGGCGACTACGCGCGCTTCTGCGTGGAGGACACCGGCAAGGGCATGACGCCGGAGGAATTGGAGAAGGTCATCAGCGACATGCGGGCCGAGTCGGCCCCGGTGGCCGCGGTGGCGACGCCGGACGGCTCCAGCTTCGGCCTGCGCAACGTGGACCTGCGCATACGGCTTTACTACCACCAGGACGAGGGGCTTCAAATCGAGAGCGACCGGGGCGGCACGCGGGTGAGCTTCCGGGTGCCGTACCGATCCAGGGAGGACATCACGAATGATGAAGGTATTTATCGTTGACGACGAGATCGCCATCCGCGAGACGCTGCGCAACATCTTCCCCTGGGAGGAGCGCGGCTTCCAGCTCGTGGGCGAGGCCCCGGACGGGGAGATGGCGCTGCCGATGATCCGCGACCTGAACCCGGACATACTGCTCACCGACATCCGCATGCCCTTCATGGACGGCATGAAGCTGTGCGCGGAGATCAAGCGGCTGATGCCCTGGGTGGGGATCATCATCCTCTCCGGCTACGACGACTTCACCTACGCCCAGCAGGCCATCTCCCTGGGCGTGAAGGAATACCTGTTGAAGCCCATCACCGCCCGGGAGCTGGGCGAGGTGCTCCAGCGCGTGTCCGACCAGATCGAGACGGAGCGCCGCGAGCGGGAGAGCGCCGCCAGCCTGCGCCTGCGGGTGGCGTCGGGCAACCAGTTTTTGCGGGAGAAGCTCTTAGCCTCGCTGTTCACCGGGGAGGGCGACCGCTTCGAGGACGAGATGCTCCTTCGGCAGATGCGGCAGATGGGCGTCAACCTGGCCGCCAACTGCTACGTGGTCATCGACATCGCCTTTCCCCTGAGGGACGAGGCCCGCACCCGCGCGCGGGAGGCCATCTTCGTATTGGCTGAGGCCTCCGGCGGCAGCGTGTTCGTCTGCGGCATGTCCCAGGGCAGCCGCGCGCTGGTGCTGGGCGACAACGAGCGCGACGTGGAGGAGCGCGCCTATTCCTTCGCGTCCTCGGCGGCGCAATTGCCGGAATTGAAGGAATGCGAGGGGCTATTGCTGTCCATCGGGGAGACGGTGTCGGACTACTTCGACATCCGGCGCTCCATGCAGTCCGCCCGGCACGTCCGCAACGCCGCGGCCCATCGCCCGGAGGGGCGGCGCATCATCGGCGTGGGCGAGGTGGACGACCCCACCGCCGCGCTGGACAACCTGGACCTGTCCCCATTATATGAGAAATTGCAGTACGCCTCGGCGGCGGAGCTGGACACCATACTGGCCGAGTACACCGACTCGCTGGGCACCGGCGCGGACGGCCTGCGGCTGGCGATGGGCTACCTGCGGGTGGCGGCGGTCATCACCGCCCAGCGCATCGTCGCCGACGCGGGCGCGGACCCCCGGGCGCTGGACCAGGCGCTCGTGGCGGAGGTCATGCGGGCCGAGGGCGCGGCGGGCTTGGAGGCGGTGAAGGCGCTGTTATTGAAGGCCATCGAGTGCCGGGACATCAGCGGCCGGGTGGCCGGAGAGACGCCGGTGGGCCGAGCGCGCATCTATTTGAGCCGCAACTACGACAACCCCAACCTGATGCTCCAGGACGTGGCCGGGGAGGTGGGCATGTCCCAGAGCCACTTCTCCACGGTGTTTGCCCAGGAGACGGGCATCACCTTCACCCAGTACCTGACCGCCCTGCGCATCGGCAAGGCCAAGGAGCTTCTGTCCGCCACGGACATGCGTTCCTCGGAGATCGCCTTCGCCGTGGGCTACAACGACGCCCACTACTTCTCCTACCTCTTCAAGAAACAGACCGGCGTCACCCCCAGCGATTACCGGAAATCCAATAAAAATCAACCTTTGTCAAAGGATTTTTAACCTTTTGCCGAGCCTGTGCCAAAGCGGGCTCGGTTTTTTTCGACCATCTGCGAATAACTTTGTATTTACATTGGGCCGCCCCCTGTGCTATAATCCATTATGACAGGCAGAAATGCCGAAAAAATGAATGGAGGTAACCCATCATGAAGAAACTGTTAGTCCTGGTGCTGTCCCTGTGCCTGGTGCTGTCCATGGTCGCCAGCGCTTCCGCCATCACCATCGCCTTCTCCCAGATCGGCCAGGAGTCCGACTGGCGCACCGCCAACACCGACAGCGTGACCAACGCGGTCGAGGGCCATGAGGGCTGGGAGTTCGTGTACTCCGACGGCCAGCAGAAGCAGGAGAACCAGATCACCGCTCTGCGCAACTTCATCACCCAGGGCGTCGACTACATCCTGTTCACCGGCGTCGTCACCTCCGGCTGGGACGAGGTCCTGACCGAGGTCAACGAGGCTGAGATCCCGCTGATCCTCCTGGACCGCATCCCCGACTGCGCGGACAAGATCGACTACGTGGCCGCTTTCGGCGGTGACTTCCCGCTCGAGGGCCGTCGCCAGGTGCAGTGGGCCGGCGAGTATCTGAAGAGCATCGGCCGCACCGAGGACGTCAAGGTCGCCATCATGGAAGGCACCACCGGCGCTGACGCGCAGGTCGGCCGCACCGAGGGCAACCTGGCCGCTCTGGCTGACTACGACTTCATGGAGGTCGTTGCCCAGAACACCGGCAACTTCACCCGCGCTGAAGGCCAGGCCCTCATGGAGAGCTGGCTGAAGTCCATCGACAAGATCGACGTGCTGATCGCCCAGAACGACGACATGGCCCTCGGCGCCATCGACGCCATCAAGGCCGCCGGCCTGGTGCCCGGCGAGGACATCATCATCGTCGGCTGCGACTCCGTCAAGGCTGCCTTCGAGGCCATCGTGGCTGGCGAGATGAACGCCACCATCGAGTGCAACCCCCTGTATGGTCCCTTCGTCGTGGACTGCATCGAGAAGCTGGAAGCCGGCGAGACCTTCGACAAGACCGTCATCCATCCCGAAGAGGGCGTGTATGACTGCGTCGGCGGCATCGAGGTCGAGGGCACCACTTCCATCCTGGCTGCGGACGTCATCGACGAGCGCCAGTACTAAGATCAGGTTCCAGAATGACCCGCCTGACTGACGGGTGATCCACGGGGCGGCGGTTTTCCGCCGCCCCGATTGTATTCAAATCAATGGGGAATGGGGAATGGGAAATGGGGAATGACAAAATGCTTTGGCACGCTCCGATTCCCAATTCCCCATTCCCAATTCCCCATTAGAGTTATGACTTGGAGAACGACCACCTCATCCGTCTCGCGCTTCAAGGCGGCGATCCTTTGGATTGCCGCCGCGCGAGCCACCTTCCCCTAAAGGGGGAAGGCATGGGAACGATGCCAAAAGCCTTCCCCTTTAGGGGAAGGTGCCCCCGAAGGGGGCGGATGAGGTCGTCCCTCCCCCACCGCATCCGAATAAGGAGGAATTGAGTTGCCAGAGAATATTCTCGAAATGCGGGGCATTGAGATCCAGTTCCCCGGCGTCAAGGCTCTGGACGGCGTGGATTTCTTCCTGCGCGCCGGCGAGGTGCACGCCCTGCTGGGCGAAAACGGCGCGGGCAAATCCACCCTCATCAAGTGCCTGACGGGCGTCAACCACAAGGACGCGGGCACCATCGTGTTCGATGGAAGGGAGATCACCCCCACCAGCCCGCAGAACGCCATCGACATGGGCATCGCCACGGTGTTCCAGGAGATCAACCTCTGCCCGAACCTGACCGTGGCGGAGAACATCTTCGTGGGCCGCAAGGAGTTCAAGAAGAAGGTCATCAACCCCAAGGCCCGGGACCTGATGAAGCGCTTCCACCTGGACATCGACGTGACCCGCCCGCTGTCCTATTACTCCACCGCCGTGCAGCAGATGGTCTCCATCGCCCGCGCGGTGAACATCGAGTCGAAGATCCTGATCTTGGACGAGCCGACCTCCTCCCTCGACGAGAACGAGGTGCAGCTTCTGTTCAACGTCATGCGGGAGCTCAAGGCCGAGGGCATGGGCATCATCTTCATCACCCACTTCCTGGACCAGATCTACGCCATCTCCGACCGCATGACCATCCTCAGAAACGGCAAGCTGATCGGCACCTACGGCATCGACGAGATCAACAAGCTGGAGCTGGTCACGAAGATGGTGGGCAAGGACATGGAGAACATCTTCGACCTGCATCCCGCGGACGTGGCTCCCGACGCACCCGTGGAGCTGGACGCCGACCACATCGGCGCGCCCGGCGCGGTGGCGGACATCAGCCTGTCCATGAAGAAGGGCGAGCTGATCGGCTTCGCCGGACTGCTGGGCTCCGGCCGCACGGAGACCGCCGAGATGATCTTCGGCGCGAACCGCATCACCAACGGCACCATCACCTTGAACGGCAAGAAGGTGGACGTGAAGAAGCCCTTCGACGCCATCATGGCGGGCGTGGCCTTCTGCCCGGAGGACCGCAAGCGCGACGGCATCGTCGGCGACCTGTCCATCCGCGAGAACATCATGCTGGCGGTGCAGGCCAAGCGCGGCTTCCTGCATCCGCTGTCCCGGCAGGAGCAGAACGCCCTGGCCGACAAGTACATCAAGGCCCTGTCCATCGCCACCCCGGACGCCGAGAAGAAGATCGGCGAGCTGTCCGGCGGCAACCAGCAGAAGGTCATACTGGCCCGCTGGATGGCCACACAGCCCGACCTGCTGATCCTGGACGAGCCCACCCGCGGCATCGACGTGGGCGCGAAGGCCGAGATCCAGCGGCTGATGCTGGAGATGTGCAAGGACGGCGTGTCCGTCATCTTCATCTCCTCGGAGCTGGAGGAGGTCATCCGCTGCTCCAACCGCATCATCATCATGCGCGACGGCAAGAAGGCCGGGGAGCTGGAGGGACCCTTCGACAACAACACCCAGAACCGCATCCTACAGATCATCGCCGAGGGAGGTGAGGCGCGATGAAAAAGAGACCATTCCTCATTCCGCTGATCGTCGGCCTCGTGCTGCTGGCGATCGGCGTCGGGTGCTTCGCCCGCGTCTGCGCCGTCAAGGACAGCATCTATTCCAACTATAAGGTGACCTTCCAGGATGCCTCCATCAAGCAGGTGTTCATCAACGACCACGACGAGGCCACCGTGAAGGCCGACTTCGACGCCGCCATGCTGGCCTCCGCCCGCAGCGGCAACACCGGCGCGGCAGCGACCGAAGAAGCCCCCGTGGAGGCCGAGGCCGTCGAGGGCGCCGCCGAGGGCGATGCCCCCGTCGAGGAAGCCCCCGCCGAGACCGAGGAGGAGGCCGCGGAGGAGGCCCTCGAGGCCATGGAGGCGTCGTCCCCCTACGACACCGCCATCGGCAGCTTCTCCAGGGTCACCGGCCTGCGCACCGCCTGGAAGCTCCAGACCCCGTTTTTGATGGTGGGCTTCGCGCTGTGCCTGGTCGCCATCCTGATGGTGCTCAGGTCCAAGAACCTGGACTTCGCCTCCATCATGCGCTCCAAGATCACCTGGGCGGTGATCGCCGAGGCGCTGATCCTGATCGTCTGCCTCATCATCCGCCCGGACTTCTTCTCCATCAGCTACCAGCCGGCCAACCGCATGCTGTACGGCAACCTGGTGGACATCATCAACCGCTCGGCGGAGATCACCATCATCGGCATGGGCATGACGATGGTCATCGCCCTGGGCGGCACGGACCTGTCGGTGGGCGCTCTGGTGGCGGTGTCGGGCGCGCTGGCGCTGAAGCTGATGCGCTGGGACCCCACCAACCCGCTTTACCAGACCCCCGGCGACTACTCCGTGTACCCGTTCATCCTCGTGCTGATCGTGCCCCTGCTGGTGTGCCTGGCGATGGGCGCGTTCAACGGCGTGCTGGTGGGCAGGCTCCAATTGCAGCCCATCATCGCGACGCTGATACTGATGGTCTCTGGCCGCGGCGTGGCGCAGATCATCACCAACGGCAAGCAGTACACCACCATGTACTCCCCCTTCCGCTGGATCGGCCAGGGCAGCTGCCTGTTCCTGCCGACGCCCATCGTCATCACGATCCTCGTGGTGGCGGCGGTGATGATATTCGTGCGCAAGACCGCCTTCGGCACCTTCGTGGAATCCGTGGGCATCAACCCCAGCGCGTCCCGGCTGTCGGGCATCAACTCCCGGGTGGTCATACTGATCGTGTTCGCGCTGACGGGCTTCCTGTCGGGCATCAGCGGCCTGATCTATTCCAGCCGCATCATGTCCAACGACTCCAACAACGCGGGC
This sequence comes from Clostridia bacterium, assembly GCA_017471125.1. GTDB lineage: Bacteria > Bacillota > Clostridia > Christensenellales > Aristaeellaceae > UBA2862. The sequence goes on from JAFUWR010000365.1 coordinate 7,609, forward strand.
CTGAACTATGAGACCGACGCCATACTGTCCGTCGTCATCGGCGGAACGTCCATGACCGGCGGCAAGTTCAGCCTCTCGGGCACCATCATCGGCTCCATCATCATCCGCACCATCGTCACCTTCGTTTACTACTTCGGCATCGCCGCCGAGGCCACCATGGCCTTCAAGGCCATGATCATCGCGGTGGTCATCGTGCTGCAGTCCGAGCCGGTCCGCGCCTGGATGTCCAAGCGGGCCAACAAGCGGGCCCAGGCCCGGATGATGGCGAAAGGAGGCGCAGTCAAATGAGTGAAAAGACCAGCAACCGGCAGAGCCTCATCAGCCGCGTCATGAACCCCAAGTACATCATGGTGTATGCCACGGTCATCATCTTCCTGATCATCTACGCCTACGGCGCGATACGCTACGGCTCCATCGGCTTCACGACCCTGCGCACCTTCGTCAACTTCTTCTCGGACAACGCCTACTACGGCATCTCCGCCGTGGGCATGACCATGGTGCTCATCACCGGCGGCATCGACCTGTCCGTGGCCTCCGTGGCCTCGCTGACGGGCATGCTGATCGCCTACGGCTACGTGCGGCTGGGCATCTCCCCGGTCATCACCATGCTGTTCTCCATCCTGGTGGGCGTCGGCCTGGGCGCGCTGATGGGCTCGGCCATCCACTACCTGAACGTGCCGCCCTTCATCACCACGCTGACCGGCAACTTCCTGGCCCGCGGCGTGTGCTCGCTGATCTCCCGCGAGTCCATCTCCATCGACCACCCGCTGATCAACGCCCTGGCGGGCTTCAAGATCACGCTGTACCATATGGTGGACGGGGAATGGGTGAAGATCAAGCCCATCACGAACATCAACCTGACGGTCATCATGTTCATCGTCATGATCGTCCTGGGCACCATCGTGCTCCAGCACACCCGCTTCGGCCGGAACGTCTACGCCATCGGCGGCAGCGAGTCCTCGGCCAAGCTGATGGGCCTGCCCGTGGGCAAGACCAAGATCGCCGTCTACGCCATCAACGGCTTCTGCTCCGCGCTGGCCGGCATCGCCTACGTGCTGGTGGTCAAGTCCGGCTGGAACATGTCGCTGCAGGGCGGCGAGCTGGAGGTCATCTCCTCCGCCGTCATCGGCGGCACGCTGCTCACCGGCGGCGTCGGCTACATGATCGGCACCATGTTCGGCGTGCTGCTCAAGTCCGTCATCCCCGCCATCATCAACTTCAACGGCACCCTCTCCTCCTGGTGGGGCAAGATCGCCACGGGCGCCCTGCTGCTGCTGTTCATCGTCATCCAGCGCGCCGTGGTCAGCTACACCGCGAGGCGGAAGAAGTAATCATCCCCGGTTTGAGGATCGCAGGAGGCGCGTGGGACATCGTCCCCCGCGCCTCCATTTTCATCATAAAGCTGGGATACAACTTGTCGCGCCGACACGTTAGAGTGGAGAGTTGAGAGTGAAGAGTGAAGATATTGAATGCCTGGGAACGCCGCAACGTGATCGAACTATATGGAGCAGGCAGCTTCGCGGGAACGATGGTCCTGCTTTGTGCCTGATATGTGCGCGGCCAACTCTATCTCCACTCTCAACTCTTCACTCTCCACTCTCATACAAGCACCCGGCTTTTCCATAAGCAGATGCCAAAAAAGAAGCGCTCCTTTCGGAACGCTTCTTTGGCTATGGCGCTTAGCACACGCCCTGGGCGTACATGGCGTCGGCGACCTTGAGGAAGCCCGCGATGTTCGCGCCGGCCTCGAAGTTGCCCTCCTTGCCGTACTCCTTGGCGGCGTTGGCCACGTTGTGGTAGATGCCGACCATGATCTGCTTGAGCTTGGCGTCGACCTCCTCGGCGGTCCAGCTCAGGCGCTCGGAGTTCTGGCTCATCTCCAGCGCGGAGGTGGCCACGCCACCGGCGTTGGCGGCCTTGGCGGGGCCAAACAGCACGCCCGCCGCCTGCAGGGCCTCGATGCCCTCCATCACCGTGGGCATGTTCGCGCCCTCGGACACGCACCAGCAGCCGTTCTTGATGAGGGTCTGGGCGGATTCCAGGCTGATCTCGTTCTGGGTGGCGCAGGGCAGCGCGATGTCGCAGGGGATGGTCCAGATGCCGGCGCAGCCCTCGTGGTACTCGGCGTTGGGATGGGTGTCCACGTACTCCTTGATGCGGCCACGGCGGACCTCCTTGATCTGCTTGACGCAGTCGAGGTCGATGCCGTCCTTGTCGTACACATAGCCGTTGGAGTCGGACATGGCGACGACCTTCGCGCCCAGCTGGGTGGCCTTCTCATTGGCGTAGATGGCCACGTTGCCGGAGCCGGACACCACGACGGTCTGTCCCTTGAAGGACTTGCCGGCGGCGTTGAGCATCTCCTCGGTGAAGTAGCACAGGCCGTAGCCGGTGGCCTGGGTGCGCACCAGGGAGCCGCCGTAGCTGAGGCCCTTGCCGGTCAGCACGCCCTCGTACTTGCCGGTGATGCGCTTGTACTGGCCGTACAGATAGCCGATCTCGCGGGCGCCCACGCCGATGTCGCCGGCGGGCACGTCCACGTCCGCGCCGATGTACTTATAGAGCTCCGTCATGAAGCTCTGGCAGAAGCGCATGACCTCCATGTCGCTCTTGCCCTTGGGGTCGAAGTCGCTGCCGCCCTTGCCGCCGCCGATGGGCAGGCCGGTCA